>CANRLM010000026.1 GCA_947631435.1 uncultured Akkermansia sp. | reverse complement strand
ATCGCAAGGAGTCTTGGCTTCTATTTGGACATGGTTTGTTGGATCATCTACCGCAACTGCCGCTACATCCGGTCTCGCGGGCGCCGTGACAGGAGCCATTTTCCCTGTAATTGTTGCACTACTCGTACTGAATTTAGCAGGACCTCTTGCAAAATATTTTGCTGGAATAAGTGGCGGTAAAACGATAGAGAAGGCGATAGGAGAGGTAAAGGTTAATTTTACGAAGCAATTGGAGGAGAAAAAAGAACTAATCGTGGAGCAAATTAATGAGCAGCTCCGTGAGGCTGAGGAGAAGAGAAATAGTGAATTGGATGCTCTGGAGGAGAAGCTTCGCAATCTCTCTCCTGAGATGAAACAAAAGACTATCGACGAGAATAATCGTATCGAAGCTCTTCTTCAAGAAGAAGGAGAGGATGAGAATTTCATCCGTAATCAAATTGAACTTGTATAGGATATGTCAAAAGAGAAATCTAACACGGAATGGAATTCGCAACTTCGGGATGCACTAGCTCTGATAGTTAGTGGCATGCGTCCGGAGGATGATAAGTTAAGAAGACGATACAGTGCAT
This sequence comes from uncultured Akkermansia sp., assembly GCA_947631435.1. Taxonomy (GTDB): domain Bacteria; phylum Verrucomicrobiota; class Verrucomicrobiia; order Verrucomicrobiales; family Akkermansiaceae; genus Akkermansia. Next base: position 34,484 of record CANRLM010000026.1, on the reverse strand, counting down.
TGATCCAATTATACGATCGGGTCTTGGGTCAGGGCAATATTGGGAATCAAACGCTTAGCATCGGTGTGTACGGTTGTCCTAAAAAGGGGAAATCGACACTGCTTAATTCCTTGTTAGGTGAAGAGATCTTACCGGATAAGGCGATTCCTACTACAAGTTCTATCATTACACTTCGTCGGGATAAAAACCGTGAAGATTACGAGGTTAATTGTTATGCGGAGGATGGCGACAAGCGAACTGTCCATTTTGAAAATCCTTCTGAAGTGCGTAAGGATTTGGATCAATGGGGATCACACCAAGGAAAGGATCCAAGGTGGGCCACGATTGACGTTATAGGTCCCTTTCCTCATGCAAATAAAAAACTGAGTCCGAACTTTATTTTACGTGACACACCAGGTGCAGAAGCATACGTTAGCGAAGAAGAGCAGGGGCATCGCGTGGAAGAGGAACTGAAGCGAGATTCTGAGCGAGCCTTTAAGTCCATTGAGAGGACAGATTTGCATCTCTTTTGTGTTTCATGTGAAGCTATAGGGAGTGAAAGAGATAAACGTTTTTATGATAATTTTTTTACGGAGCGTGCGTGTATTCACGTTCTTACAAAAAGAGATTTAAGTCATGAAAAAAATGATAAAAAAATTATCAATTGTGAATTGCAAGAATAAATGCAACAAGAGGAGAAAAAGTTGAGATCATGCAGAGCAAGATGAGGGAAAGTTTTTTTGAGAGACACGGGAGAAGTCAGCGTCTTTAGGGAAGAAGCGGCGGATGAAGCGGTTGGCGTTTTCATTGCTGCGGCGTTCAGAGGCGCAGTAAGGATGGGCAGAGTAATGAACGGTTCGAGGGTTACCGGTTATGCAGGAAGAGCAAATCGCGAGGGGAGCAGAGAACTCGCAGCCATTATCCGTGGTGATGGATAGGAAAAGGGAGGCGAAGCGTTCAGGATCGAGGTCTCACCCCGCGCGCCGCAAGCTTCCTTATCTTTGCCAAAACCGCAATCACCCGCCTGTCCGCCATATGCCGTTGCACCTCGCGCCGCGTCCGTCCTGAAACCGTCGCCTGCGTCCCGTCGTTAAACATCACCGGCTCCGCCGCAAGCGACTTCACAATTCTCTTCAACGCCGGCGAGGAATTGCGCAGTGGCATGACTTCCCGGAATCCAGCTGCAGGTCTTCGATACGACTTCTGAGGGTTACGAAGTACGGCACGGAGCCAATAATTTACAACCCTACATACACGCTCTCCCGGAACGAGTCGCTTTCACCGAAGAGGAGCGTTTTTCGGTGTGATGCGAACGCGCTGCTCCATGTGGTAGAGGAACTCAATGCGCGCGTTAGCCAGCACGGGGGCTGTGATAAGCCGTACCCCGTGAATGGCAGCGCAACGAATGGTCTGGGGAGTGGCAGCGGGATCCCGCACGAGCACGCTGCATTGACCGAGCTCCGGGAATCTTGCTTCGTAGTCCTCGCGCTTCTCGACATGCAACGACGCTCCCCAACGATCCGCAAAGGTTTGCAACCACGGTCTCGCCTTCGCAACGCTGATCTCCGGCACAGAGCGCACCTGCATGGCCACCATGAGCAGAACGGCGGCATCCACATCGCTCATCTCTTTCTCCACGCGCAAAAGCTCACGCACAGGGAAGTATCTCAGCTGCGCCTGCATCCCATCCGCCGACGACAATGTTTCCCCCTCGCCGAAGAGTCTTTCCCACCAGTAGGAAATAGAATCAGCCGCCGCTGAGAGCCGCATCACGTCATCGCTCCCCGACAAGGAGGGCAGGATGTCTTTGGGGTCAAAGGAAAGCTGTCGCCGCGCACTGCGCATCCCGGGACGTCGCTCTTCCCTCCAGCGGTTGAAGGCCACAGCGGTATCGGTCGTGCCGAGCAGAGAGCCGACAGCTCCGCGAAGCCCGGTGTTCCACGCAGGCTGAGGCAACGCGCCCGGGCGGAACGTCGGGAAACAATTCACCGCCACCCAACGGCAGTCCGCCATTTCCTCCCAATGCGCTACCTCCTCGGCATCCTGCGAGTAAATAACGGCGCGGCTCCCGCATGCCAGGCGCCTCTGCAAACCCGCCGCCTCATCGCAGCTCTCCACGCGCACCAGCCCGATGATGGGGAGCTTCTGCCCGTGAGCCGGTATTTCCCGATGCATCCCCGCGCGCGAGCAAAGGCCCACACTCCGAAGCAGGCTGTTGCAATCCGCAGCCCGCGGCAGCGCCCACCAATCCTCCTCCCCACCGGGCGGCTCATCCAGCAGACGCCTCTGCGCCTCTGTAAGGGGTGCGGCGAGGGGACCGAGTCGCGCACTTTGCAAATGCGTGGGCTGCGCCTGTGGCAGTGCCACAGCGTCCTCCAACATCGCCCGTACGGCAGGGTTGTCGTAGAGTGAAGCGTGCAGGAAAACGAGGTGGGGAGCATCCGGACTCTGTCCGCTCCGGCGCAGGGAAGCCTGCACCAACTCCGGCACGACTTTCTGCCAATTGCAGCTCTCAGCCAGGTAAACGCTCGGTCCGTGTTCCGGCCCGCACAACACAGAGCTCCCAGCCGCGAGAGATGCTCTCCGCCGCGCCTGCTCCACCGTGCCCCGGCACAGCACGAGATCCACCCGCTCATCTGACATGAGCCTCTGAGCTATCTCCTCCCCGCCGCAGGGGAGGCACATCACGCCGACACCCATTTTATTCAGGAGTTCGGCAAATCTTGTGCCGAGCAGTGTCGTGCACGCCGCCGGCTTGTAGATGATCACTCCTCCCGCCATCCATGCCGTGGCGATGGCTCCGGCAGCATCGGAAAGCGGGTGCGCCTCCCCGCAGGACACCACCACGACACCGGCCGGCTCTGTCTCCGCCCCGTCTTTCAATTCCTCCCACTCCATGGCTCGATCGCCGGCGTTGAGAAGAGCGGCCCGGGCATCTCTCAACTCACAGACAGCATCCCGAATGGTGCACCCGGCATCGCGCACCAGCAAGGCCACCCATTTGGCACTCTCCACGCGCAGTTCCGTCGCAACCTTCCTCAGGGTCCGAGCTCTCCCGGACAAATCCACAGCAGATTCCTCTTCTTCCGCTGCCTTTTTCGCCATCCGGAGGGTCTCATCCACGGCGTTGTAATCGGCCCCGCGGTAGCGGTAGATCTCCACACCGGGCGCAATGAGCGAACGACGAATGCAGGTGAGCGGACTTTCCATGCGCACGCCGCCCGGAACCAGCGGCAGAGGCTCCACGACTCTTTCCTGCTCTTCTGCAGCAGCGGCGTAATAAGACTCCACCTCGGCACGCACCAGCAGATTCCCCAAGTTTCCCGTCCGTTGCTCGCGACTCGTCGTTTCCATCGCGCCCCCCGCTGCTGTTGAATGAATGCTCTCCGCTACGCGCAGCGGTCTTGCCATGGCATCCCAATCCACTGCATCGGTAGATGAGGAAAACGCCTGCTGCAAGTAGCCGTCCTTCCCCCCCTGCACCAATTCATCGATAACGCGCATCAGGTATTGCTCAAATAGTCTTTCTCCACTCTCCCCCGCAATCCACGGGGCAATCAGCTCTATGTCACCCCCCGGCATGCCTGCCACACGCCCCAAATGGCTCCCCGTGCCGTAATCAAAGGCAAGCGGGGCATTCCCCTCGCGCCCGCTGCGCGCCCAGCTCAACATCGCGTAGCATGCATAAACAGGATTCTGCGTGTGCACAACGGGAGAAATCGCTTTCGCAGAGCACTCCATCGCTGCCCGTATCAACTGCGCGTACCCCGCCGCCGTCTCATCCCCGGGAGCATACGTCGCCGCGCCCTCCCCGTAGATTTCTGCGCACACGTCATCCTCCTCCCGATGACTCTCTGCGACGAGATGCACACGAAACGGCGCCGAGCCGGTGCGCGCACAACTCTCCGCCCATTCCGACAGTTCGCGCAGCAGCGCCCGACTTGCCGGCAGGTGGCCTGCCAGTTCCACCTCCAACAGATGCCGTTCCCCGGGCACGGAAAAAGAAGCCGCCACATTGCGCACGGCAGACAGAACAATGGCCTGAAGATCACTACGGCTGCTACGCACGAGCACCCTGCTTCCCATCGCGCCCGCTGTCGTGGCAACCTCACCTAATCGCTCGCCGAGACGCCGAATACTGTCCTCCGGTGCGGCGGCATCGCATCCGGGATAAAGCTTTTCTGCTTCAACCACAAGTCCCGCCCCCGGCTCCTCCTTCGGAATACGCAGAAGCATTTGTCGGTAAGCCGTCGCTGCTTTTTCGCCGCATACGCTCCACCCAAGCGGCTGCATCATCAGTTGCATCCCGTTTTTTTTCAGCATCGCCGCACGGTGCCCGGGTTTTTCCTCCCCTCCGTTCATGACCACCCCGCCCAGCGTGGTCCGGAAAACGCGTTTCACCTCACGCAGAGCTGCCTCCTGCATTCCACGCGGAGCCATGAGCGCCGCTTTGATGCGCAATCGCCCGGCGGAGCTGAAAAATGTCGGAACCCCGCCGTAATCTGAAACGATGGAATGCAAGTTTTCCATCGCTCGGTCTGCTTGACGTTCGAAAAGGGTCTGCCGACACAAAGCCGCCACAAAATTCCTCTCCTCCTTCTTTCCGGCCAGGCGGCTCAGAGCAGAAAGGAGATGGCGTTCCTCGGCGTGAGAGCGCCCCAACGCCGCAGTATGCAGCGTCTTCGCCATGGCAGTTGCCTTCTGCACCAGCGCCTGCTCACTCCATCCTTTGTCTCGCGCATCACTCAGATACGAGCGGATATCATTTTCCCCCATGTCGCTCTATTCTAGCCCCTGCGGTATGGGCTTGCAAGTGCAAAATTCTCGTTGACTCCACCTCTTCCACTGTGGTAGAATTTTCTCCGTTCCAATCTCTATGGACACCGTCACTTCCATCCTCGGTCGAATCATGGATCTGCTGCGCGCGGCTCAGTTGATGCCGGACTTCGTATCGGCACGCGGTGTCTTTTGCGCTATTGCGTGGTTTGCCACGATTCTCTCTCTCATCAGCCTCGTCCTCGCCCTCTTTGCAGATTTCGGAGGCGACGGGGATGCGGATCTGCCGGGAGGCGCGGCGGATGGGGGAACCGGTTCCATCTCCGTGCGTGCAGTGATCGCCTTCCTCCTCGGCCTTGGCTGGGGTGGCTTTGTAGCGACGCAGTGGGGACTCTCCGTTTTCCCTGCCCTGTGTGCAGGTATTCTTCTCGGTCTGGTACTTTTCATCGCCGTAGCGGTTCTCATGCGCCTTATTTACAGCATGAAATCGGACGGCACCCTGAAATACTCCGACCTCGTCGATCGGCGCGGTACGGTGTACGTGACAATTCCTCCGCATGGCGAACCGGGCGGGCAGGTGCAGGTAGCCCACCCGGCGCAGCTTGTCACCATGTCCGCTGTTCAGTACGGGAATTCCCCCTTGCCTGCGCAATCCTCCATCATCGTTGTCGAAGCTACCCCGCAGCGACTCGTTGTTCGCCCCGCGGATTCTCCTCCATCCTGATCCCACCACACCAATCTCCTTTGTCTCCATGAACATTTTCTTTCCCCTTGCCCAAGTGACCGTGGAAGTCGGCGAATCTTCCTCCGCCATCATCGCTATCATCGCCATTATTCTTTTCCTCCTCGGTACCGTGGCGCTGCTCTTCAGTCGCTACAAAATGTGTCCGTCGGACAAAATCCTCATCGTCTATGGCAACGTAGGCGTGGGACGCTCAGCCAAGTGCATCCACGGTGGCGCTACCTTTGTGATGCCCATCATCCAGAGTTGCGCTTTCATGGATCTCAATCCCATCAACATCGATGTCCCTCTGAAAGGAGCCCTCTCAAGCCAGAACATTCGCGTGGACGTTCCCTCTTCCTTCATCGTAGGTATCAGCACTCAGCCGGAGATCATGCAAAACGCCGCCAGTCGATTGCTCGGACGCTCCCGCGAGGATATCCGCGATCTTGCTTCGGAAATTATCATGGGGCAGATGCGCGTGGTCATCGCCTCTCTCACGATTGAAGAAATCAATGCCGACCGCGAAAAGCTCATCAAAGGCATCACCGGCGGTGTGGATGTAGAGCTGCACAAAGTCGGTCTCTATCTCATCAATGCCAATATCACGGATATCCGTGATGCCTCCGGTTATATTGCCGCGCTGGGTCAGGAAGCTGCCGCCCGCGCCATCAACGATGCCATGATCAAGGTGGCGGAGGAGACCCGCCGCGGAGAAATCGGCAAGGCAGAAGCCCTGCGCGACCAGACGATTCAGGTTGCCCTCGCCAATGCTGCCGCCGTGGAGGGCAACAACGAAGCCGAAATGAAGGTGGCGGATTCAAATGCCAAATTAAAAGTGCGCCAGGCGGAAGCGCGCCGCATCGCCCTCGTCGCCGAGCGTGAGCAAGCCGCCAAAGCGGAAGAAGCCGGCTACATTGCCAACCGCGAAGCGGAGATGAAACGTGCCGAACTCGAGCGCGCTACCCAGACGGCGAATGAGATTGTCTCCGCTGAGATTCTCAAGCGCAAACAGGAGATTGCCGCCGAGGCGGCTGCCGCCGTCCGAGTCAAAGAGGAGCAAGGTAAAGCAGATGCCCTCGTGATTGCCAAGGAGGCCGAGGGTAACGCCGCGATCAAGCTCGCCAAAGGTGAAGCAGATGCTCTTCTTCTCAAAAAGAAGGCGGAAGGTGAGGGTTTGCAGATGGTCGGCCAGGGTCAGGCTGCCGCTATCCAGGCCGCTCTGGAAGCCAAGGCCAGTGGGTTCCGCCGCATCGTGGAAGCCGCGGGCGATGCCCAGGCAGCCTCCGGTCTGCTTGTCACGGAACAACTCCCCAAGATCGTCGAGACCCAGGCCTCTGCTGTTCGCGGGCTTTCCTTCGACAAAGTGGTTGTCATGGGCGGCGGCGATTCCCAATCCGGTTCCATCGGCAACTTTGTGCAAAATCTTGTGACGCACACTCTGCCGCTGCATGAACTCGCCTCAGCCGTCGGTCTCGAACTCCCTACCTACCTCGGCAAAAAGGCTCCCGATAAATCCGCCCCCGATACACCGAAATCCTCCCCCTCCGGGAAGGCTTGAAGGAAGCAGCAGCGTTAATTTGCGGACTCTTCTTCGTCGTCCTCAAACGAAATAGATTTGCACCAGCCGTCGCGCGGCGTATACGTGTTGGGGAAGATGGCTCTCGCAATATCACGGTACGCTTTGGGATTCGGCATGGACGGGCTGTAGTGAGTAAGCCAGAGTTCGCGTACCCCTCCCGCATCGCGGGCAATCTGAGCCGCCTCCGCGAAGAGAAGATGCTGGTTTTCACGACCGGAAGGGAGCATTTCTGCATTCCCGTACATGCCCTCGCAGATGAAGAGGTCGGATCCTGATGCGGCCGGTGCGATGCCCGGCGTCGGACGCGTATCCGTGCAGTACGTCACCTTGATACCGCGCCGCGGTGCGCCCAGCACCATGTCCGGCGTGTAAACTTTGCCCTCCACTTCGACGGTTTCACCGCGTTGCAGGGGTTTCCAATACATCAGGGGAATCCCCGCCGCCCTGGCACGTTCCGGATCAAATTTCCCGCCGCGCGGAAGAATGAAGCTGTAGCCGTAGCATGTCACACGGTGCCGCAATGGGAACGTGCGGATATCGATGTCCAGGAAATACATCGTCTCCTCATCTGTCTCCAACTCGGAAACACGCACGTCGAAAGGCAGATTTTTTGCAATGCAGCGCAGGGATTTCACCACCCGCTCTGTGCCGACAGGTCCCACGATGGAGAGAGGTTCTTCCCTCCCGGCATTCGCCATGCTCAACAGCAGCCCCGGCAGCCCGCTCACATGGTCTGCGTGCAGGTGCGTAAGCAGCAATTTGTCCACCGGTTTGAGGCTCACTCCGGCCCTGGCTGCCGCCACCTGAGTGCCCTCCCCGCAATCGATCAGCACGGAATGCCCCTTGTAACGCACCATCAGCGAGGTGAGCCATCGATTCACGAGCGGCTGGGTGCCTCCCGTCCCCAGTAAACATACGTCGAGCACGTGAGCAGTGTCTCATATCACCCCCGCAGTGTCAATCAATATGTAAAATCTGCAAGGGAACAGTGGCTCGCAGGATTAAATGCAACGCGGAACGAGGCACAAAATCACACGCCACCGGGCACGTTTATTCGACGGCACAACCCGGCGGAACAAGTTCCTGCAACTTGCGCTGCGAGACACGTCCCTTACGAGCAAGAGTGGGAGCGAAGAGTGATATCCTGTACTCTTCCGCCAGCATGCCGTAGGTTTGCCAAATATACTCCCCGGCGTGCCGCTCATACTGCTCGTAAAATCCGAGCGCCACAGCCCGCTCCCACGCATCGATGCGCGATAAATCATCGATCGGCGCACGGTGTGAGAGGCGTTCCAGTCGTTCACAGATGCCACGGGCGAAGCGCGAAAGATCCGACAGAGCGCCAGGTCCTGATTCCGTTAAGAACCCTCGTCGAGTGAGCCAGCCCCACTGCCGTGCAAGATCGGAAGCGATACGTTCGGTAGCCTCGTGGTGGGAGGCAGTGAGACAAAATTCATCGATGGCTCTCTGCGCTGCAGCGAGCTGTTCCCAGAGACGGGAGATGGGGCCAGCAAGAGTGTCGTATGCCTGTTCTCGCACGCGCAGGCAGGCTGTCTCAAAATCCTCCCGAGTGCGAGGGAGAGGCTCCAGAGAAACATCTACGGCCGCAGCAATACTCTGCTCCGCATTCTCGCGCGGGTTCATGCCGATGCCCGCAAAGGCTGCCATTCCACCCGGGATTGGCAGCCGCTTACGCAGTGAGTTCAAAAAGTCCGCGCTGCGGATCATCGCCAAGCGACGCACCCCCGCGCGGTGCACCATCCCCGCCTGCTCTTCCGTAGCGCACAACTGCACGCGCACCCGGTTGCCTTCATCGGCCAACGCGGGGTAACCGATTCCGTTCCCGACGGGCAGGGTAATCGGCAGTTCGCCGCACTCCCAGTGCGTCATCGGCGTTGAAACGATACTGCGGGCAGCCTGTTTCCGGAAACGCCGCTCGCGGTAGGAGGTAAGTCGCTCCCTCAATTCCGCGGCAGACGTCCCAAGCGCGAGTTCCTCCCCTTCGTCATCGCACACCCATATTTTGGTGACGAATTCCGGCGGCATACGGCAGGCATCAAACTCCGACGGGTGAAAAATCTTCCCCGTCTTTTCCCTCACAAACTGTGCCAACGCCGCATTCAGCTCCATGTTCCTCTCTCTCCCGTCCCACGCTTCCATGAACTCCCTCGCGCTCTCCGCCAGCGGCATGAGTTTCTGTCTGTCCGCCTTCGGCAGCGAGCGCAGCAGCATGAGCACACGCTGCTCCAGATGCGCCGGCACGCCCCAGCTCGGCAGCCAGTCGGGAAAATCGTCAAGCTGGTCGATGTGCACGCCGATGGTGACGCCATCTTCTGCCTCCCCCGGCGCATGCAGGTAATAGACGGGGTAATCGCCGGCGGCGCAATGCAGCTCATCCGGGTACAATTCCTCCGGCGCGTCGTCTTCTCCGGGGTATATGCACTCCTCGTAGGGAATATCCAGCACATGAGGATCCGCCCCCTTCATCATCCACAACCGCAGGTCTTTTTCGCAGGTGCAATCCTTCGGGATCCTCTCATCAAAAAAATGGTAGATAGACTCATCACAGCGGATATGATCGCGGCGCCTCAGTTTATTTTCCACCGTGCTCACCCGCTCCATCATCTCCTCCAGATGCTCCAGAAAGGGATAGTTGCGCTGCATTTTGCGCGGCAGGATCCCATCGCGGATCATGATGGCGCGAGCTTCGGCAGGATGGGATGCAGCGTAGCTGATGCGCCGCCCGTCCACGATGGTGAGACCACCGCACACCACGCGCTCCCGCGCATAGACCACCCCCGCCGGGGCATCCCACTCCGGAGCATAGGCGTGGCGCGTGCACAATTGGGGAGCCACCTGTTCCACCCACGCGGGATCCAACACGGCAGCACGACGCAACCACAGGCGCGACGTTTCTGCAAGATCACTGCCGAACACCCAGGGCGCGCGGTTCTTCCGCCGAAAGAGTCCGGACCCGGGAAAGATGGAAAAACTACGCCCAGCGGTGCCACGGTAAATTTTGTCCTCCTTGTTCCAACAACCGATCTGCAACGGGGCTCCCGCCAGCACAGCCCGGTGGATGCGCTCCGGGGTGGCTTGGTCTTCCGGCGGCGGCAGAACAGGGACCCGCCAGCGCAGAGCCAATGCGAGGGAAGCTCGCAGATCCTGCTCCAGATTGTGCCACTCCACCATGCGCGCAAAGGAGAGGAAGTGCGCGCTGCACCACTTACGCAGAGCATTGCGCCGCAACTTGCCTCCATCTCGGTATTCTTCCATCGCTCGCCACATCTGCAGCAGCGAAAGAAAATCGCTCTCCTCGTGACGCCAGGCGGCGTGTGCTCTGTCGGCCTCCTCCGCATGATCCACCGGTCTCTCCCGCGGATCCTGGATGCTCATCCCCGCTACCAGCACCAGCGCCTCTGCCGCAGCATTCTCCTTTTGCGATTCCAACAAAATACGCCCCAAACGCGGATCCAACGGCAACCTGGCTAATTTTCGTCCGACGAACGTGAGACGCTTCACGTGGTCAATCGCCCCGATTTCACGCAGGGTTCTGTAGCCTTCGTGGATAAGGCGCTCGCCGGGCGGGTCCGGCAGGGGAAACTTGCCGAGCGGGGGCAGGCGCAAATCTGCCATGCGAAGTATCACTCCCGCCAGCGCGCTGCGCCTTATCTCGGGATCCGTATACGCCTCCCGCGCATTGAAATCTTCCTCGCTGTACAGGCGAATGCAAACACCCTCCGCCACGCGTCCGCAACGCCCTGCCCTCTGCCGCGCCGACGCCCTGGAAATTTCCTCCACCTGCAGACTCTGAATCTGCCGCCCCGGCAAATAGCGGGAGACGCGCGCCAGCCCGCTGTCGATAACGTACATGATGCCCGGTATCGTCAGAGAAGTCTCAGCCACGTTTGTGGCGAGTACGATGCGGCGTCTGCCGGGGGCAGGGTGAAAGATATGCTGCTGATCCGCAAGACTCAGCCGCGCAAACAACGGCAGGATATCCGTGCGCGGTAACTCGAGCTGCTCCAGGGTGTCCGTGCAATCGCGAATCTCCCGTTCGCCGGGCAGGAACACCAGCACATCCCCGTCGGCATCATACTGCGTCACCCACTCAACCGCCCGCGCCACATGGGACGTCAGTTCCTCCTGGTCATTTACCGGCGGCATATAATGCAACTCCACCGGATACGTCCTCCCCTGCACCTCGATGACAGGCGCGCCACCAAAAAAATCCGAGAATGCCGCCGCATTCATCGTGGCAGAAGAGATGATGACCCGCAGATCACGCCGCCGCTCCAGGAGCAGTTTCAAGTACCCGAGCAGGAAATCGATATTCAGACTCCGCTCGTGCGCTTCGTCCAGAATGATGGTGTGGTACGCCAGCAGATCGGGATCCTGCTGTGTCTCGGCCAGCAAAATCCCATCCGTCATAAGCTTGATGCGCGTGTCCTCCCCCGTGCGGTCGTCGAAACGCACATGGTACCCCACCATTCCTGCTCCCTCCGCCCCCAACTCCTCCGCAATCCGTCGCGCCACGGCCACGGCCGCCAACCTCCGCGGTTGGGTGCAGCCTACCATCCCTGCCCGCTCCCCTGCGGCCATGAGAGCCATCTTCGGCAGCTGCGCGGTCTTCCCACTCCCGGTCTCACCCACCACCACAACTACCTGATGCTCCCGCAGCGCCGCCACGATTTCTCGCCGCCGCTCACTGACGGGTAAATCCGGAAATTTGAACTCCATCATCTCTCTGCTCCCCGTGCGAAGCTCCACCGCCACTGAGCAGCGCACGCGGTTCGTTCAATGTTCATTCGCCCCAGCGTCGAGTAATGCCGCCGTAGGAATCAATGCGTCTGTCACGGAAAAAGGGCCAGATGCGGCGATGATCTTCCAGCGCCGCAAAATCGAGATCGGCATACAAGATGGCTGCCTTCTCCACCGGTGCTTTGGCAATCACCTGCCCGCAGTAATCCGCTACAAAACTCTGCCCCCAGAATGTTGTCTGTCCCTCCGTCCCACAGCGATTCACAGCGCACACGTAGCACCCGTTCGCCACAGCGTGCCCGCACTGCACCGTTTCCCATGCGTGGTGCTGGGCGGCGTAGAGTTCCTCCTCCCTGGGAATCCAACCGATTGCCGTGGGATAAAAAAGCGCCTGCGCCCCCTGCAATGCCGTGAGCCGCGCTGCCTCCGGATACCACTGATCCCAGCAGATAAGCACGCCGATCTTGCCGAATTTTGTCTCAAAGCTCCGGTAGCCCGTGTCCCCCGGTGTGAAATAAAACTTCTCTTCAAATCCCGGATCCTGCGGAATGTGCATCTTGCGGTACGTCCCCAGAAACTCACCATCCGCATCAATCACCATCGCCGTGTTGTGGTACACCCCCGGCGCGCGACGCTCAAACCCCGCCACAATCAGCACTACCCCCAGCTCCGCCGCCAGCGCCCCCAGCTCCTTCCCCCACGCCCCGGGCATCTCCTCCGCCAAATCAAACGCCGCACAATCCTGCGTGCGGCAGAAATAACGCGTCGTGCACATCTCCTGCGTGCAGATGATCTGCGCCCCGCCTGCTGCCGCTTCGCGCATCGCCTGCATCTGCCGCCGCTTGTTCTCCGCTGCCTCCTCCGCAGCTTCTTGCTGTATCAGTGCTACTCTCGGCATGCCTGCACCATATCATAAAACCTCCCCCCTTGCCAAGAGCAAAGTCTCCCCCTCAGCGAAGACGCGTTTCCCAATGCGTTTGCCCTAGTTTCCCCACCTGACGTGCACCCAGCAGGAGCATCGGCTTCCTTCGACTACTCGCTTTCCAAGCCTCTAATTCCTTGAGTTTTTCCCGGTACATTTCGCCGCATTTTGCTCTCGTCTGGACGTTGTTTCATACCGAACATTTACTGTCAATGCTTTTCTGCATTCAAATGCAGTTTAGCGAAGGAACTTTTGCTCTAAATATGCAATTTAATAAAGGAACTTTGAGATTATTTATGCAATTTGATGAATGAAAACTCTCATTGGTCGGAACAAAAACCAAGCTCCTTCCAGCTCACCTCTTCACTCATCTCCAAAAATTTTCCCCTCGCATTCGGTCATGCCTCCGCTTCACGTAGCCCGTGCGGAGCGCGCGAACTTTCCAAATCGTCAATCATACGTCGTAAACGAGCAACCGCATTTTCAAATGCTGTTGTCCCGGGTCTCGTTGGAATTTCGGGTATTGTCTCATGCATACGTTCCGCTAATTGACGGATCGTATTCATGGTCTCGTATTCATGGTCATGCAATTGGTAAAAGCATGATTATGATGGCTTGATGATTCCTGCAATCGGTGCATAATCATCACACTCTACAATGAAATATTCAAAAGGAACCAGACTTTCCTCATCAGAAAATTCCATCCGCCCGACAGAGGCCGGCTTTTGACCTCCCCTCAACCGAGGAATGCGGGCGGTAGCCCCGGAGGCCTTCGTTATCATGATATTGGAGAGCGAGCCTTCAAGACACCTTAGCTGGAGAACATAACCGCCGAATGTGTCACTTTCCCAGGTCATCACGAGCGGCATGATCAGTTGACGGAAATCATTGAGTCCTTGCATCGTATCCAACGCCATTTCAGAATAGCGATTCTTTTTGGCAACACGCACGTAGAGTTTTTCGCCAAATTGGATATTTTCGAAATCACTCATCCCAAGCGATATCTCCCCAAGAGGAGGAATCGGATCCAAGTTAAACGTCCGATCCTGCTTCGTGTCTTCACAACACAGCCGAATGGTTGCACCTCGCAACCTCTTATCGGTCGTATTTTTCAGGATAATGAAAGGCCCTTCCGGGCAAAAATTCTCGTTTTTATCCCATTCCTCTCCGGTAAGATCATCCCGACAGACAATCCAGCCACCAGCAGAGGGAGGAGGTTCTATTTCAATTTTTACTCCGAGATCGTTACCTCGTTTTATTGCAGAGGCCCCCAAGGCACACGCTCTCCACACCCCGCGCTTCAATTTATTAAAATCATCATTCCGGCTCGCACCGACCCGCCACAAGAAATCGCATAAATAGGGGTGTCCGGGAGTAATCTCCAAAGCGTATTTCAGAGTCTTATTCGCCTCCTCGAATCGTTCTTGAGAGACTTGCACAGTTACTTTTGAGAAAAGGCTCAGAACATCGTCTTCTGCACAGCCGGCCTCAATAACTTCCATAAGTTCCGGCCTTGGAGAGGAGGAGTCACCATCTATCTTCAAAAGAGCCGATGCTAGCCAGCCGTGACGCGAGGGCCAATCCGAATTTTCGCGATATTTTAGCGCAATCTTTTCAACAGCGTGCCAATCTACCTCTTTCTTGTCCGCCAGGGTGCCTAAGAGAGCTTCGAAACGGATCGATTCATCGACCCCAGGCAGAGGCTCGGAACAATATTCAAGCACTTTTAAGCTGTATGCTTCCCCCGTATCCGGATCCATGGCTGTGCCTTTGCCGGACGTACAGGCGCCTGACAGCAGATGATACGCCGGATAAAAATTTTTATCGACGAGATCCGAGGCAATTCGGAAAGATTGATCGAAGTCGCGGGCAGTGCCGTATCCAAAGGATAAACAATCGGCGAGCATGTACCCGGCATTGAGATCGCCCTTTGCATAGCCCTCTCGGAAGCATTGTATAGCACGTCGCGGGTCACGTTGCATTCCGATGCCGTAGAGGAGCCTCACGCCCTTCCTGTAGAAAGAATCATCGTCCGGGGGAGGATTTACCGGAGAAGGTGTAGTCACCCGCTGCGCAGCAGGGCGATCCGTCTGTTGCTGCCCGTCCGTTGCCACGTTCATGCTGAAACTCTACACCAATCTATCTATATCTCAAGCTAAAAACATCTCTTTTCTCCGGAACGATCTTCGTTCTCTTGTTTATCATCCATACGTTATCTGACAAGTCTTCCGCGCTATCCGCGGCGTATAATCGGACGCGCGACTCCCAAGAATCTGATGTAAAGTATAGAACGAATCAGCGATCCACTGAAGACACAAGATACTTTAGAGGATACTCCCATCTGCGCCATCATTGTCAGTCGAGGGAATACCCCATGTAGTAATACAAATTGCTATTCTGTTGAGAAACTGGCGTAAAATCGCCACTCCTACACCCCTGCGCCTTGAGCACATTATAAGTTCAATCACTCGCAAAGTCCTTGGATAAAACCTCTGAGAAAGTCTCCCTCTACCCTATTGATATCTTGATCGCACTGGATAGACCATTGGTTAATTATCTGATTCATCTCAAGGTCAATCCCAATAACAGAGGTTCCTTTCGTCTTCAACGCATACTGACACTGCTCACACCCTAGCATATGTGATTTGACTCTACTCCATTCGCGGCGTATATCGGGTATCTCTTCCTTGGCACCCCAGGGGGTTATCGAATTTTGCATCTCACTCACTTCCCGCACAACATTTGAAAGAAGGGATTTAGCTGTGTCACAAATTTCGTTATTTTTAGATTTGCACGAAACCTGCGTCAGCAATCCAACACTACATATACCAAATAATACCAACAGTTTGATCGTTTTCATATATCTCTATTTCGTTGTAACTACACTGATAATTTCTTCCAATGGGTTATTTATTGAAAAAAGCAGATAAGCGCATTTTATCCTCACGTCTCAAGCACGACAGAAGCCGGATCCCCTTTCTTGTAGATAAAGATCCCGTTGTCTTTTACCACAAAAACACAATTGGCTATTTCACACACACCGATTAACAGCTCACGCAGAGATACGTCAGAAAAAGAACACGTCACTTCAGGTTCAGTGGCATCGAGGTCCTTGGTAACTTTATGGGGTGCCTGATAATTGATGTTCAGCGAAGTCATGTTGTTCTTTCTCAGCTCCCCACGCAGAAACTCCACCACATCGCTGATAAAGGTCTTGTCAAAGTACGCTCGGTCAATGTGCACGCTATCCAACACCTCGTGGATCTTCAGTTGCTTCCCGCTCAGTCCGTGACTAACGCCATCGTCAGCAGCGCCGGTTTCCTCATCGGGAAAAAGAGAAGGTATCGGCTCCACCTGTTTTGACACTTTCTGCGTTTGAGTCGTTTTTCCCTGCATCTGAGGGAAAGGGTCCATCGGCTCAATTGAAAAAACCGGAGTAAATCTTTGCAATCTCATGTATTCGCTGTATGGGGTAAGAAAGACTTTCTTTTCATCATCCCAAGAGATGAGGTAAAGAGGTCTACTTATCATATTGGACAAAACAACAAGGTGATCACGTTCCCCCATGAAGCCGGCAAAAACGAGATGAGCGTCAAGAATATACTTTAATCGGCGGTCGATCTCTCTTTGATAATTCTGCTCTGCTACGCGAGCAAAGAAAGCAGTCAATGCCCGTTCATGTTTTTCTTTATGAGGCAACAACCAGCACCCTTTCTTAAGATCTATTTGCCGTTCCAAGCCCTTGAATTCTCTGATATCCTTCCGGAGCGACGGGGAAAGAGCTATTCCATTCGCCAATGGTTCCGGATAGCTCTCCATCAGCTCGATAGTCTCCTTGAAAAGCCACGCGAGAGCCAAAGGAGGACATTGAGTATCCTTGCATTTGTTCGCCGTGCGACGCAACAAGTCCACAGGAAGAACAGCCCCTCGTTGCAGGAGGAGACGTTTGAATCCGAGTTCATCTCTGAGATTCGCAAATTTAAACCTCCTCTCTTTGACCCGTCCTACAGGCAAATCTTTTTTGTATTTGTTTGTTTCCTCACCGGTCTCATTCATCAAACGAACGCTAATTTTTCCATTAATCTGCGATTTGATGCCCGGATATATTACTCCTTCATGAATCACGACATTCATGTTTTTCCTCCATATGTTGGAATCCTGCGCATCCCTCGTGAGGGTATCAATCACCTCCCCTATTGAACTATTGTACATGAGATATACATTTTTGCCCTCACTGAATATTTTCCGAATAGAAGTAAAGAAGTCTCGGTTAAGTTCACTCTTCTGAGGGATAGCGCCACAAGCGTACGCAGCACTCCCCATCGCTATGTCAGATAATTGATCCTCTGACACATGCTTTAAGAATTCATAATTATAAGCATCCGGAATTTTAAAATAAATCGCCGAGAGAGAATCCAGAGTCTCGATATAATGCTTGAGCGATGTAACCCTACTCAAAACCGTATCAATTTGATTAAATTCCGCTAATCGCTTCTGTAAATTTGCAATTTCTTCCTGCAGACCTCTATCCAATTCTAAAGATTCCCGGTACTTATCAAACAGCTCCATGCTATAGCGTAAATTATCCTGTGTAGGGAGTCTCGGTTGATTAATATACAGCAGGATTTCCCTTACCGTATTACGAAAGGCTTTATGAATTTCTAAGCATTGTTCCTGGGAAAATCCTAAGATGGGGATAGCTTTCTTATACTCCGTATATAAAGCCTCAAGTTCCTCTAGGGAAGCCGTCTTAGGAGGTGACATATATTTTGCAAGAGCTTTCGAAAAAGTTTCAGATTTCATACCAGAAATCGCCTCCTTAAAATCCCCCCACTCCCGCTCCGTTTCAGGTAGAATCGAGTAATTATATTTCTTCTGTAGTTCCTCTCTCACAATTTCAGCTGAAATACAAACGGAGGCGCATTCTTTTTCCTTCGAGAAATTCAAATCCTTCGACAATTCTCGCATTTGTTCTGTGCATTTTTTCACTTCACGCCTCAAGAAATCGAATCGCTCGACAAAAGACTTGCATTTTTCGAATAGGACTCTGTAATCCGTATCTATCTTCTGTTCCACCTCGCTTACAATGGAGGGAGACGCTGTAAGCTTCCTCAATTTCTCCACATTTTTCGCAGCATAGTCCTGCTCCATTTCACTCATCGCCGACTCAAGGGATACATAGGCATAAACAAATAGTCCGATTAAGGCCAAGACGGCGAAAGCCATGATCCTTTTTGCGCGAGTGCGCACTTTCTTTTTCAGTGATCGTTGATGTAAAACATCGCGAACCTCTTTAATATTTCGCTCAACTTTCGTCAAGAATTCTTCCACTTCCGCATGCTCCCCGAGATCAGCAGTTTCACGACTAATCTCCTCGAGAACAGGCAACTGTTCAGAAAGCAATTGCTCCGTCGCTGCCGCAATGGGCATCAGCATATCCGCGATGTCGTTGAAGCGTTCGACAAGCTTCTCCAACTCCTCTGTTCTTATTCTGTCGCATTCCTCTTTATCCCACGCGTTCTTAATCTCTTTTATGAGGCCTGCATCCTCCCCTTTCAAAGATATTCCATGTTTGGCCGCCAATTGTCCAATCCCACAAACCTCATCGTAGCGTTTTTTGGCAGAGACTCCGACATTTGCACGCAAATCCGAAAGGCGGCGCGCGATTTCTTCCTCCGCCTGCTTACGACGATAATTGTCGACAAGTGCAGCAGCCGCCTTGTATCCGTCAAGACGAGACAGAAGCGATGGATTTGCCCAACGTCGCATACGATCCATCAAATCACAGAGCATCGGCACCTCGCCTGCTCGAGCTAAACGATTCATCTCATCCGCATATTGACTGCTAAGCAACGCGCCTGTCTCCGATTTCTGCTTCTGCGCATCCCCATCGGTCGGATTGACATTGCATATCTGCTCCAGCAGGTCAAATGCCTCCTCCCTCTTCCGAGATAAAAGAGCCTCCCTGAGGCGACGGTACAGTTCTTTCGTTCTCGTATCTCTCTTTCTCTCTGACGTGTCTGACGACTCTTCTTTTATCTTCAAATAATCATCGCACTTGTTAAGCACATCAGGAGGAAATAAGCCCTCCAACTCAGCCAGAGCTTTTTGGAGCTGTCCTTTTTCTGTTTTTTTGGCGAGTTCTGCTACAAGCCGAGCCGCTAATTTCCTTCCTAAAGAATCGTATTGTACCCTCGCCGTTGAATCATTGGGATCCTCCTCAACAATTCGGCGTAGTATTTTGTAGGCTTTCTTTTCATCTCGCTCAAGCATAGCCCCACGGTACTCTGCGTGGAGTGCCTTTGTGTCCGAGTTTTTACTCATTTTTTTCTCGTTCGTGTTCTTCTTTACCTTTTATCTTGAATTTCCCCGCAAGAACTGCGTTCTTGGGGTCTGTTTCCTGGACAGAAACAACAGTAAGTTCAAACCTCACACGTTTTTTATAATCCGTCTTTATCTTTCCTTCCGCTTCTCTGAGTATACTCACCTTATCTTTGCGAGCTTGCTCGTATCTGTTAATACATTCCAAAAGTTGATGACATAGATTCTCATTCTTTGTCTCTCGATCCTGTTCTTTTCCCCCCGTATTGTCCTCCTCGCCGGAAGGAGATTCGTTGTTTCTCGCTCCCTCTGTCTTCGCTTTCGATTTTTCTCTCTGAATTTCCTCTTTGAGCAATTTGATATTCTTTTTCCCTTTCTTGGCATCTTTCAATGCTGTCTGAAGGATTTCCGACACTGTTGTTTTTTTCCCGTTTCTCCCGACCGCCTCATCGTACTCTTCGGCTGCCTCTTTCATATCTTCCACGGCGCTATTTAACTTCATCATAATCTCCTTCACATCCGGATTAAATTCCGAGAAAGAACGTTTTTCCGTAATCGGCTTAGACCACAGATCTGTACCGTAATAAAGTTCCCATCCCTCTTCCTCGGAATAACCCGTTTCTCTTAACGCCTCTTTGTTGATTACGATTGTGACGGCAACATCAAATCGCTCGGTCTGCTCCTTCCACTCGGTCGCGACTTTTACTTGAACTCCGCTGTCTCCATCTCGGAAAGAAAACGACTTGGACGAATTGCCGGCAGATTCATTTTCAGACTGAGAAGAAGATCCGCCGGAGAGACCTATTCCCGCAGAAACAGCATCTCCTATTGCCGTCACTGTTTCGATGCCCGTCTCAATAACATCTGCCACCACTGGCACGTCCCCGCTCGAAGGCGAGCCGTTGCTCGCTTTCCCTGGACGTTGGCCCTGTACACCAGGAGATGACTGTGTATCGGACGGCGAAGTTTCGTGCGTGCCCTGGTCGTTCTTGTCGTCACTCTGCCCTTCCCTGTGGGGCGAGGAGGGAACGTCCCGTTCTGTTGCCGTAACTTCCCCACCAACTGCATCCCCCTTACCAGCCCCCGCTGTTTCATTCGACGATGTTGCAAGATCTGTCGACGACGCGTCCTTGGGCAAAGGTGTATCAGATGCACTCTCGAGGTCTCCTCCCGAAGCAGGGGGAACAACAGGAGCTTCGGAAGAAGTCTCGGTCGCACCCTCATTCTTTCTGCCCTCGCTCTTCTCTCCCCCATGGATCGACGGCTCCTCACCTTTCACTTCTACCGAAGGTTTCCCAGACGACTTGGGCTTCTTCGTTGACGGTCCAAAGGGAGTACTCTGTTTCTCGCCGGAAGGATGCTTTTCAGGAATTCCGGAAACACCCGGTTTGGAGCCCGCTGGCTGTACCAAACGTTCTTCCTTGCCAGGGCGAAAGATGAAGAAGATTGCAGCAAGAACCACGAGAGCGGCAGCAACCTTTACCGCGAACGACACATGATCTGATTCCGCGGATCTTCCAACGGGCGCTCTGCGCGGTGGCGAGGTAGGCGGTACCGAAACAGGCGTTTGCAACGGCACTGAAAATGCCGATGGCAATTGCTCGGTGGACGGAGGCAACGATTCCGGCGGAGGTTGCTCAGCGACAGAAATCGGAGGCGCAAAATCCTGATCTTCAGCATGCGCGGACAACTCCGGCGGCATCACGAGAGCATTAGTCACCTCCAGAACAGGGGTTGCCCTTCCCGGATTCACCCCCGCTGCACTTTGCCTTGCATCCAAACATGTCACTGGGACGAGATTGGCGCCCAAGGTCCCGGTGCAAGCTGTCGCAAATCCACACCCCCAGCCGTTGTTTTTTTTGCACAAATAGCCCTCATGCAGCAGCTGCAGGCAAAGCGAAGTTCTCGCCACCTCCGATATCACCAGACAACATCCTTCATCGTATGGTTGCAACCCCATCCATCGTGCCTTCTCTCTCGCCCCCGTCAATTTTTCCCACTCACTCGTCGAGGTGTCAGGTTGGGAAATTGCAGGAAACCTCTCTTCCGGAAACCCGGGAGCAGAGGGGCAGGTAGTCACCCAAAGTCCTTCCAGCCCCATCAGTACACTTGCAGGTGTTTGCTGTTGCAACAACGCATCCGCTTCGGGAGTTTCTTCCTCTATCACAAAATGGTGGGCAATGTGATTCGTCCTTCCCGTGTAATCAGCTCCACAATCCCCAACACGGCTAAATACGTGAAAGAGGACACGTCCCATCCTGTAAGTCGTGTAGTACTGAAGCGCATCAACTCCCGCCCCACGATCGAAAGCGCTGATCCGTTCCAGATAGGAGACAAGAGGCTGTGGCATGCCTTTAGTACACATCAATGTGCCGAACCCGGTCTTGCCGGCTTCAAGCAATCGAGGCGCACTTGTGTAAATGAGCTCTTGCATGACCTCAAATGAATGGAACAATGTCTGGTTCGAGAAGGCTCAAAACCCAGAGAGTTGGATCACACACTCCCTGCGGCGTGATTTTCATGGGATCCGGACCTATCTTCGTGCTATTGCTGGCAGCATCAAAGAATTTTACCGGCGAACAGCCGAGCGGTGACACAGCAAAGTATCGTACGCAGGAAGAAAGTGACTCCGCCGAGGTGCAAAGTGAAGGAACCATTTCCATCATGAACTCCCGCAGGATCTTTGAATTAGCATCAACTCTCTCATGATCCACCCTCCCATCATCCGTATAAATTGATTGTAACTTCCCACCCAATTTGTCGAGCCATAGATCGCACTTCCCGAGCATCACGGCCAAAGGCTTGTTAATTCTCTGTCCGGGAGAAAGATTCAGGATGGTAGAAATACGCACGGCTGTCTCTGTCATGATGATATTCTGCTGATCCATGCGTTTGGGAGCATCCGAGGCAAGTTGCGGATCCGTATTTTCCCCAATCTTACGACGAAACGGTGCACTCGTCGTAGGATCAAAAAGGAAGAACAGACCGTCTGCCACGCTCACATGCCGAGCCCCTGGAGAATCCTCGGTATTGCGCCCGGGCTCGAAATGCTCTCCTGCATTGTCATAGAAAATCAACGATGTGATTTTCTTGGGATCCTTCAACGAAGAAATGACATAAACAAAAGGTTTCGGTAATTTCACCATCCTTCCGTGGCGTCGGAATTCTGAGTATAGCGCGCCATCCAGATCCGTCTTACTCAAATAAGCTTCCTCGGGAGAGTTAGCGTTAAAAAGCCGATATGTCACATCATTAAGCATGGAATTCCCCGTGGGATCCGCATCCCTCCAAGCTGCTCCGAATCTTCTCGCAAGCACACTCTCCATTTCATGTACAAGAGAGGCCAGGTAGTACGACTTGCCGGCAGCAGGCGCACCAATGACGGAGAAAATATGTTCCCGTGATTCCAAAAATGCCGGCGGTAATTTACAGCGACAATGTGGACACGCCACGTCCGGACACGGCATTCCTTTCTCATCCAAAGCCTGGCCAACGGAATTAAACCGCGTTGCGAGAAAACGCTGCATCTGGTCTCGCCCCAACACGGGATCTCCGATCAAATCCGGATGACTCGCTATGCTCATGACATCCCCGGCATCAAATTTCAGCCAACACACGGGGCATGTAAACTCTCCTACGCTCTCATCTGGCGGGATCTCTTCAGATGCCTGGGGAGTCGGCTCGGGCATCGTCTTCACGGCAGGCTGAGAACCACTCGCCGGGTTGTTGGTCCCCATGGTAGAATATGCCTGCGCAGCCCCGACGTTCGGATTCGAAGCAACAGCAATAGGAGGCGACTGCATACCCGCCGACGGCATCTGCTGCACGATTCCCTGCATAATGCGTCTCAGGGTCTTAAGTCTGCATACTCCGCCCCTCATTCCGGCGAACATCCCCCATGTGTACAACCTCTCCATGCCGGGATCGGCCACAATCGTCGCAAGATCATACGGTCCCTCCCATTGTTGTACCGCATTACCGTACAAATACCATTTTCTGTTATCGTACTGACCCATCAGCGCCCACCCTTCAGCCTCGTTTTCCGTCCAATACACAACGAACATCCCATCCTTCACGATGATCAAATGCTCCCGTCCCGGCTCAATCGCCCGTACGCTCTCCAACTGCTCACCATTGATCTCTCCCACCGTCCCTGCCTTCATCTGCATATAGAAAGACAGTCCGGTCTGTCCGGTCGCCAGAAAGAGACCTGCATCACCACTCATTCTTACCTGCAAGGGACAGCTCGGAGAACTTCCTACCTGCACAGGGCAGTTGCGACTCATACTTACCCTTCCTGTCTTGCAGTCATAGACGTATAATGTTTTCATTGCCCTTGTAACGCTTTAAGCTTTTCTTCCTTCACCTGGTTAATCCCCGATTGTACCAACCACAAGAGCACAGCCCATGCAATTAAGCCAAGCACTAAATACTTGTACCATCCATAATCCGCTCCAATTTGACTGTTCCACAACATGTGAAGACCTACGGAAATCACGGCAAATTTCAAAAAACCTGTATCGACAAAAACAGAGAAATCCACACTCCTGTCCTCCGCCGCACGCACCCCTTGCCTGATCTTCTGCGACAAGACTTGCCAATATGCCCCCGCCGTGATGGCGGCCCACACAACGTGCATTCCAGGAGCTAATATAGCACGCCGGACAGACAAATGATCCATCTCCGTGGTATATTTATCAAGCCCGTGACGTACGAGATCGGACAAATGCTCCGGTGTTATTTCCTTCAAACCGGCAATAAACGTCTGCAAAAAGGATTCGAATCCAATCTCAAAGCCATAGCCCGCACTCTCGAAGGCAGCAAAACCTGCACCAATGGCACACCCTATCAACGTACCCGTTAAAATCCTCCCATTACGGAATGAGGATGCGATAAAAATAGCTGCCAATAATTTTGCCGGCTCCTCGATCGGTCCTGCCCAATATGCTTCCGGACCGAGATGGATTTTTTCATTTAAAATGGACGTGATGAAAAGGGAAAGGACTCCTCCCAAGAGAAACGCTTTTACCACTGCGTAGAAAGGGATATCCCTGCGTATATTGAACTCAAACAGCAGAACAAGTACACTAAATGGTACTCCGAAATTCGCAACAAACATGATTGCTGGAATAAGCTTAGGATTCGAATATTCCACCATAGTAAAAATCAATCCCACATACAGCAGAATAAAGAGACCGGCTATACGTGCGAAAATCCACGGACTTGGCCACGTCGCATGAACACTTCGGATATCCGGCGTACCAAAAGGAGTGCCGGCGCAGAAGTCCATCAAAAGTTCGTCAGAAGTATGACGTTGAAAAATCCCCGAAATAAAACGACCAAAGGAAAATCTATCTAATTTATCGAGAGTCGGCGCGTAAGACGCGGCATGAGCTTCAGATGAGGGTGCTGCTGAGCCATCAGGGAAGGAAGGTTGAGCCTCTGCCGCCGGACTTGCCGGGTTTGCTCCGGCACCTAGCGAAGAATACGCAACAGGAGTCTCCATTCCCTGGGCAAGCACCATGGTTGCAGCTCCGATCTTACCCATGGAAGCAAGCGAGGCAAGAGCCGCCTTCGTGTACGGACCGAGCTGCCGACCGCTACCGAGCACAACCCAATATTGCTGATCGGCCGATGCCTGCTGAGCAGTTCCCGATTGCTGCTCCCCCTCCGTACGCACAGCATACGACGGTTGAATAATCCCGGAAGCGCGCAACTCGTTTATTTGCGCCTTATCGAATGGGCCCACCCAACTGGCTCCCCCATCTGAAGAATAGTAGTACTGTTCCATGAATCCTTTACGCAAAGAAAATTTACCTATGGGAAATCAGCAGAGATACTGCAATTGACGCCATCCAAGAAACTATACTAATTCGAACCTGCAACGATAATATAATTCCTCACTTCCTTCCACTGTCCGGATACCGTTTCATACGAATAGCTTCCATCGCGCATGAAAATGCCATGCACCAAATCTTTATCTGCAAAATTAATTTTTACATCGGGGGGTACCACCACCGAAATAGTTGTGCCATTAGCTAATGCTAAAAATCGACTATCACTAATTTTCTGATAAACTCGCCCTGAGAGATAGAATTGACTAAATTCATTCATTGTGCTAAGCTTCCCAAGAGAAATCTCTTCGTCGTACGGATTGGCATCTCCGTAGCAACATAAGAAGTTGGCACGCTCACGACCATGATCTCTCAGGAGAGATCGGAAAAGATCCCGATGCTTCTCATTAGCCATCTCTTGTTCACGTCTTTCCCTCTCCTGTCTGGCTGCCTCTGCCTTTCGCTTTGCTTCGGCCTCACGAGCAAGTCTTGCATCTCGTTCCGCCTTTGTCTCGAAAGATATCCCCCTTTCCTTCAGCCACGCAACAGCCTGAAGATTTCCGGAAGTGGCAGCTCTCTGGTAATACTTTTTAGCCTTTTCCTCATCCTTCATGAGTCCATCCGCGCCTTTTTCGTATAGTTCAGCTAGGTACATCAGGACCTCCTCATCATCCCTATTTTTGTCAACAATCTTCTCCCACAAAGACACCGTTTGTGACGCATTCCATTTCTTTATCGTTTCCCTTGTTTCTTGCGCCTTCAGTTTAGCCGCTTGCTCATACCAGTTCCACGCATTGTCAGCGTCTATTTGAATATCCTCTCCGCCTAACAAGTAGGCTTTCAGCAACCGCATGCATGCCTTGTAGTTGCCGGACTTCGCTTTCTTTTCCACAAGTTCAAGAGAATGCTCAAGAGGCAACTTCTCTAAACGCTCACTTGCCTTTGAATGACCTTGCTCCGCCGCCTGTTTGAGGTATTCGGCAGCTCTTCCATAATCTTTTTTACTCTGATAGATTCTCCCGAGATCGTACATAGCCTCGACATCACCTTTCTCTGCTGCTCTCTCCAGCCACTGTATCCCGGCCGAAGGATTGCCAACAGAGCACCCTCGGTACATACGCATACCAATGCGACGCATAGCATTCACATTCCCCCGATGCGCAGCTCGTAGTACGTCAATGTCTCCCTCTGCCCATGCTTGTGGCATCACTAATACGGAAAATAGGATGAGAACAATGCTCACCACCAATTTTTCTATTCTGACCCGCTTCATGACCGCAGCATATCTCTTTCCGAATGCGATATACAGGATTATATTTGTATTTAATTCAAAGAGAATTACTTACAAGAGGTATCTCCCTTTTTTAGGGAATGTGGACCTTCCCAAAATCTGGATTTCGCGAAAGCATACCCTCGTTGGAAAATAATACATAACGACTTTTTTATCTGGACATCTCTTTCGGAAAGAGATGCACAGTTAAATTCTACAACGAGATATCGATAATTAGCGAATAAAGTAGCGAAAGATACCCGCTTTATCATACGCCGCATCAGCCTCTCCACCACCCTCCTCCTCAAATTCCCCTCTCTCATACTCATCGAAACATCCGCACTGCCCGCATCAAACGTCCCTTAGTTATCCACGCTCTTAATCTGCTCCGACGAAAAAGCAATATACTCTTCCCTGTCATTATTCACACCATCATATCCCTCTGCCTCCTAACGGCTCGCGCACCTCCACCCCCGCCTGATTCTGCGAACGCGACGGATTCAACACACTATAGCCTTATCAAAATCCGCCGGATTCCTCAAATTCAAGAAAACCCGCGCACATTTCTCCGATAACCTTCCGCCTCCATCTTATCCGGCGAAAAGAAAAGCCCCTGAATATCCATGCTCTTCCTCCCGCGCGGCCGGTCAAACACACTAAACTCCTCCTCGCTCCCATGCCACACCACCAGCGGCTCCCCATTGCTATCCACCACCTTGCTCACATCCGTCCCAGGAAAATTGATTTCATGGACAGTGAGCATGATTATAGCATGATTATAGCATGATTATAGCAGGATTTGGCGTTTGCCCTGTCCTCTGACAAAAGCGCTTGCCCGACATAATTTCTTGCGGTACAATGCCGACATGGATCTGTCATCCTTCCGCGAAGAATATCTGAAAGATTCTCTGCATCGCAAGGATCTTGCCACAACCCCGTTTGAGCAATTTGATCGATGGTTCAAGCAGGCGCTGGAAAGCGGCATTCCGGAGCCAAATGCCATGAGCATAGCCACCTCCACGCCGCAAGGCGTTCCATCTCTGCGCACTGTGCTGCTCAAATACTACGATGACCGCGGCTATGTCTTTTTCACTAACTACACGAGTCGCAAAGCGCGCGAAATCTCTGAAAACCCGGAGGTCTGCATGCTCCTTCCCTGGGTCACCCTCGAGCGACAAATCATCGTGTATGGGAAAGCGGAAAAAATCTCACGTGCCGAAACGCTGAAATATTTCCTCACGCGGCCCCGTGAATCTCAGCTCGGCGCATGGGTCTCCCACCAAAGCCAGGTCATTTCCACGCGGCAACTCCTCATGATGAAGCTCCAGGAACTGCGGACCAAATTCTCTGAGGGGAAAGTACCCCTCCCGGACTTCTGGGGCGGCTTCCGCATCGTCCCCCATCACATGGAATTCTGGCAGGGAGGCCCCGGTCGCATCCATGACCGCTTCCTCTACAGCCTCCTGCCCGACTCCTCGTGGGACATACGGCGTCTGCAACCGTGACAAGAGCACATACTGCCCATATTTGTGCAATCTCGTTGGGAGGGGAGAAAGCCCCCCTCTCTCCCCGAAGAGGGGCAGCTCCTGTGATTGCAGCATGGCTGATGCATTGTCAAATGCAGTTGCTACACGTGCGTTGTTGTGCTATCATAGGGTCATGGGAATACGCTTCGTTTTGTCTTTTCTGCTCATGGTCTGCGTGGCGTGTGCCGGGGGAGTGCGCGTAGCGAGTTTACACCCGCTGCTCAGCGAAATGGCGCGGCTCGTAGGAGGAGATGGCGTCGTTGAAGTGGTGGATTTATTCCCGGTAAATGCTGAACTTCACAGTTTTCAACCCACAGGTCAGGAGGTGATGGCAGCGGCGGGGTGTCCGCTGCTGCTGGCTTGCGGAAAAGGCACGGAGCCTTACTTATCATCTCTGCAACAGAGCGTCGGAGAAAAAACGCGTATCCTGGAACTCGGCGCATCCATCCCGGATGTCTTCGTGCCCGGCAGCAATGTGCCGGATCCCCACTGGTGGAACAGTCCGCGAAACATGGCGCGCGCCTCGCTTGCTCTGGCGGAAGCTCTCGCTCCTCTGCTGCCGGCAGAGAAACTTGAAGGACTCACGCAACGGCAGCAAAGATACGCCAAGGAAATGGAGAAACTGGAACGTACGGCGCGTCTGCGCCTCACGCGGGCGCCCGCAGCGCAGCGGGTACTCGTCTGCTCACACGCAGCAATGTGCCATTTCTGCGCAGCGTTTGGCTGGGAACCCATCCCGGTGCTGGGAATAGCGGCGGAAAGCCAGGGAGATATGGCGTCGTTGATGCCCCTGCTGAAGCAGCTGCGGACGCGTGGCGTAACCTGCCTGTACACAGAACGCCGGGAGTCTCCAAAATTCATGCAGAACCTGGCAGACTCCCTCGGTGTATCCCTCCACCCGCTTATCATGGATGGCATCGCGCCGGATCTCAACACCTACGAAGCTATTTTCCTCTTCAACATCAATTCCATCGCCAAAGGGTTTTCTGACTCCGGCTCCTCCGCACCATGAAATCCCCTCTCTTCGCTTTAGTATGCTGTTTACTGGCGCTCGCCGCTGCTGCAATTCCGCTTGGCAGGTTCATCCTCCCGGCAGATTTCCCGCTCGATGGCGCGCGCTTCATCGCCCCCTCCTCTACCCTCAGCACACACGTGGGGAACACACCGCTGCCTCCTGCTGCGTCGGAAGCATCGGCTTCCGCCTCTCAGTCTCAGCATGTTGAAGTGCCTGCTCTCGTGCGTTACACGGATGAGCCACTGGAAATCACCCTTTCTCTCGCAGGCAGAGAACTCGCCCGCTTCTCTCCCGAAGCCCGGGGAAGCCGCCAAATCAAGCTTTCCCTGCCCCTGCTCAGCGCCGGTTCTTCCATCGAGCTTGAGGTGCACGCCGTCTGGCCGGGAACCTCCGGCTCCGCCCATGTCATCACCGTAGAGCTCTCTCCTCCATCCCTTCCCTCCGTCGCCGATACTCATTGGGCCGACCCCGGCGAATCCGAAATCCACGAAATCTACTGTTTCCACTGGTCGGCAAGCCCCCGGTCAGAAGGAACTTTTGATTGAACCGGGCGCTCCTTCTCAGGGCCGCCGGGTTGCTTGCAGAGGGCAATCTCATTTTCCAAATGCGTTTGTCCCTGCACCGTTGACAACACCGGCGTGCCATGGTACTCTGGACGCAGTGAGTGCGGAAAGAACGGATCTGCCCGGCATCATGAAACGGACATGTTGAATCTCGAAGGCATCAAAAAAATGATCGCAAAGGGTGAGAACTCCACCATGGAGTGCAAGCTCACCACCGGCGAGCTGCATCGTGGCATGGAAAGCGCCTGCGCTTTCATGAACTCCGACGGCGGATGGCTCTTGTTCGGCATCAGCCCGCAAATGCAGATCGTCGGACAGGACGTATCAGATTCCACGCGCCGCGAGATTGCCGCCGAACTACGCAAGATCGAGCCGCCTGTGGAGGTGGAGACAGAGTACATCGAACTGCCGGACAGAAAAGGGAAGTTCGTGATTGCCCTGCACTGCAACTCCACTAATTTCCGCAACGGTCCGTATTCTTACGACGGTCGGGCGTTCTATCGGATCGAAAGTACGACAAGCGTCATGCCTCGCACTCTCTACGAGGAGCGTATGCCCTTGAGCAGCACCAGTAGACTCAGCTGGGAAAATGCCCCCAATCCCGATATCCTCCTTGAGGATATTGACGTGGAGCTCCTCTTCCAAACGCTGCACGATGGCATCGGCAAACGCCGCATTCCTGCAACAACGATGACCCTCCAGGAGCCGCTCCCCATCATGCAAAAGCTTGGCGTCGCCGACAAAACTGGGGCTCTGAACAACGCCGCCAATGTGCTTTTCAGCAAAAGTCCCACGACTGTCCACCCCCAATGTGCAGTACGTCTCGCGCGTTTTGCAGGGGTAGATAAAAAAGTTTTCCGCGATCAGACAATCTGTGAGGGTAATCTGTTCGTGCAGTACGATGCTGTGTTGGATTTCTGCCTCAAGCACCTCAATCTGAGCGGTCGCATGGATCAGCAATACCGTCAGGATACCCTCACCGTCCCTTACGAGGCGCTCCGCGAGGCCACGGCCAATATGCTCTGCCACCGTTCGTGGCACGCCGATAATATGACTCCGAGCCTCGCTATCTACGACGATCGTATGGTTTTCCAGAATCCCGGCGCATTCCCCTACGGTACCAAGTGGCAGGATTTTGTCGATAACAGTCTCGGTTCCCTCCCGGCTAATCCAACTATTGCCGATGTCTTCTACCGCCGCGGCACCATGGAGAAATGGGGACGTGGTATCGGGCTCATCTTTTCTTGCTGTCTGGATGCGGGGCTGCCCTCTCCTCATATCCAGATTATTCCCCCGTTTATCAATTTGACGATTCCGTTTGCCTCGCCTCTCTCCACCCATGATGCGTCGGAAGTCACTGGTAATCAAATAAAGATTCGTTCGACTGAGAGGAAAGCTCATGGTGTGGTGTCTTTGTCAACAGGACGGTTTCCCTCCCATGATGCGCCGGAACTTTCTGATAATCGGGCGAAACTCCGTCAGAATACAGGAAAGTCTTATGGTGCGACTTCTCCGTCCACAGGAGCTTTTTCCACCCATGATGCGTCAGAAGTCATTCATGATAAAACTTTAATTAAAGAAAAGAGAATCAAAGCAAAGATCCTGCGATACTGTGCACAGCCACGCACTTTGCGTGAAATTGCCGGTATGTTGGGGCTCACAAATCTCCGTTGGGTACGCCGTCGTTACCTGGTTCCTCTCCTGCAAGAGGGATTACAACACACGATACCCCAACGCCCCACCAGCCACTATCAGAAATACGTCGCATCCATTCCTTCCAGGGGGAAGGACAAATGAATCAAATCTATCCTCCTCATCACGAGAGTTTTATTCAACTTCAGGTCGATTGTGCAAGTTCTGCCACAATGCTCTTCTCATAAGCTACTTAGATATAGTTACTGCACAAGTTCTGACGCAATTCGTTTTTCTTCAATTTATTGACACGATTCATGGCTACTTCTCACCACACCGGGACGCATGAGCTTCGCGTAGAGGATCTCTGCGCGGCGTACGGGCGTGGAGCAGAGCCTGCTCTGAGAGGGATTTCATTTTCCATCACCTGCGGACACACGATGGCGCTTGTGGGGCGCAACGGAGCGGGAAAATCCACCTTGCTTTCCGTGCTGGCAGGGCTGCTGCGGCCATCGGGCGGCAGAGTACTCTGGAACGGTCTTCCTCTGCACAACGTCCGGCACGAAGTAGCGTACCTCCCCCAGCGCAGCGGCATTGATTGGTCTTTTCCCATCACTGTGCGCGGCGTGGTGGAGTTGGGTCGCTTCCCCTCCCTGGGGCTCCTGCGTGCGGCGGGGGAGGAGGATGAGAGCATCGTACACCATGCGCTGGAGTGCATGCAGCTGCTTGCCCTCCGGGAACGCCCCATTTCCCAACTTTCCGGCGGCCAGCAACAGCGCGCCTTCCTCGCCCGCGCCCTTGCTCAGCAGGCGCATGTGCTCCTGCTGGATGAACCCTTCACCGGACTGGACATCTCAGGCGTGCACGCGCTGGGTGATCTGCTGAAACGCATGGCTCGGGAGGAGGGACGGCTGGTCATCGCTGCCTGCCACGACACGCCGGAAGAAATCGCGCGGGTTTTCGACTGCGCTCTGCTGCTCGACGGCGGCGAGCAACTCTTTTTTGGTCCCTGTGCTCAGTTGCCCCCTTCCCCCACTCCGCACCCCCACGCCTCAGCGCGCTAGCTCAATACTTCGACTTCGTACTTCAATTTGGCTTCGTTCTTCAATGAGTGATTTTCTCCAGTTTCTCAGTGAACCTATCGCGCAACGCAGTCTGTGGGCGTGCGCAGTCATCGGCGCAGCGGATGGGCTCATGAGCGCGTTCATCGTACTGCGACGCTCCTCTCTGCAGATCGGCGCCCTCTCCTGCGCTCTGCTGCCGGGGCTTGCTCTATCCATTCTCCTTTTCGGACTCAACGAGTGGAGCCTGCTACTGGGGGCTCTGGCGGCGGCTCTGCTGGTAGGTCTTTCCTCGCTTTTCGTCGCTCGCTGCTCCGTAGTAGATGCCGATACGTCTCTCTCCCTCATTCATTCCGCTGCCTTCGCCCTGGGCTATCTCATTCTTCTCTCTCTGGGACTGCAGCAAAAGGTGGACGATTGGCTCTTCGGCAATATCCTCAGCATGAGCAACACCGATCTCTGCGTCGCTTTCAGCGCCGCCGCGATCACCTTCATTCTTCTCACTCTCTTCCGCCGTCCTCTCCTCCTCTGGCTCTTTGATCCCATCGGCGCTGCCGCCCTCGGCCTGCCCACGCGCGCCCTGAGCTACGGCGCCTTTGCGCTCATCATCCTCGCGCTCGTCTCCTCCCTGCAGGCTGTCGGTTCCTTCCTCTCGCTCGGTCTGCTCGTCATCCCCGGCGCCACTTTGCGCCTGCTCACACGCCGTGCAGACCTCATGTTCCCGGGAGCAGCCCTTCTCGGCTGCTCCTGCTCCGTGCTTGCCTTCTTCCTCTCCTTTCCCCTCGGCTGGCACCTCGGCGCCACGATCATCCTGCTGCTCGCCCTAGCGTTCCTCCTTGCCTTCCTCTTCTCTCGCAGGGGGAAGTAAGACCTCTCAAATACTACAACTCCCCCATTGCCGGGGAATATTCGGAAGCGTGGTGGGGAACCTCCGCTTATCTTGGCTCTGCAATAAAGTTCTTTTTGGTATTGAGAGCGTCAATGATCTCATTGTACGTGACGTGGTAGCCCTCCAGAACCTGCCCGGAAGAGCCCAAAGCGGCATACTCAAACGATGAGGCGTACGTCAGGAAAAATTCCAGGGTACCGCTCGAAAAGTCCATCACCACCCTGTACGAGCACCCCGCAAGAGAGAAAAGCAAGTATCTCGGATAATCGCTGTTAAGCTGAAGAACCGTACCGCTGAGATTTGTTCCGCTGACATTCATGTCGTTGCGCGTCACCCCTCCCAGAAAGTGAATCATCTGTTCTGTCTCGTGACCGGTGCTGTTATCGAAACCACTTTGGGGCAGTATCTCGAGGACGCCCGTACCGGTCTCACCGCCGTATGTTCCGTATGAAAGAGTCGCTTGCACCGTCGTACCATCTTCAAAAGCCATCGCCCCGGTCAAATTCAGCTTCCCTTCATAAGCTCCCTGAGGGCTCGCCGTATATTCGGGTGCTGAGGGACCGTACCCGGACCCGTTCAATATGTTATCCGCCTGATCCTTGCTCATAGCACTTCCCCCACCGCCAAAAGCGTATACCCTCATGCTCGGAACGCCGAAGATCTTAAAAGCCTTGCCTCCCCCGGCAAACTGGTGCACACTGATATATGTGTTACCAGAATCATCCCCCCCTCCTCCGCAAGCGGGGATAGAAAGAGCGCAGGCAACAGCCGCCAGAACGGCCCAGAGGAAACGAGTCTTTTTCATAGGAAAGTTTGAAGTGCAGAACAACGACAAGCCCTAAAACACCTGTCACAATATGAGACTATCGAAAAACTGGGGGGAAGTCAACTTAAAATCAAAAAAAGACAAAGAAAAAATTTCCCCTCCGCCACCACGGGCGGAAACAAACAAACAAAAAACCAAGCAAGACTAAAACATCATGCTGCTCAAACATCGCAAAAGAGACGTAATCAGCAAACCTCGATCAACCATTTTCCCCACCCCCATGCACCCCCTCCTTCTCTCCCAGCAGCTTTTCCCCACCCACCCACCCACCAATTTGCAATAACCCACACACATCCCCGTCATGAAACAAGCGGATTCTCTTCTGTAATCACCCGCTTGCACGGCGAAAGCAGCTCTGATCGCAGCTCCGTGTATATCCAAGGCAAACGCATTTGAGAGAATTCAATTAACAGAGAAAATGCTCAACCTCCTGAAGGCCAGAGGGAGCAAGCAGTGATGTGCAGCAATCTGAGCCAAAAAAATTCGCCCCCGCTACAGCTCCGCAAAAACGCACGCAGTGCGCTAACTTCCAATTCGTACTTCACATCAGCGAGGCTGCAAAAACGCTTTTTGTATCGCAGCCGAGTCTTACGGGCGCTGTGCGCGATCTTGAGGATAATCACACCCACATGTGCTACAGCGAATTCGAGGATATCATTCCCTTCGCATCCCCAGCGTGACGGAGATTGCCGCCGCCCTCAAGATGATGCTGCGGGATATTCCGGCAGATCGCGTGCTGGCGTAAAAGTGATTCGTCAGCAAGTCGTAGTACCTATACACCGCGTTGAGCAAACGTACGCATCCCG
>CANRLM010000025.1 GCA_947631435.1 uncultured Akkermansia sp. | reverse complement strand
AGGCATCAAGCTTTCAGGAAATCCCCTTTCTTGGTTTTTAGCAATCCTTCGGTGACTTTATTTTTGAGGCAATGCGGGAGTAACAAAATCGCTACTTCAAAAAGAAAAGACTTGCAAGGCCGGAGAAAAAGCTGTATGATGCGCCCGCTTTCGGACAGTCCGCAAGGACTGCGAAGGAACAAGACAATCCGGCGTAGCTCAGCGGGAGAGCGGGTGACTGTTAATCACTAGGTCGTTGGTTCGATCCCAACCGCCGGAGTCAGGGAAACCGGTGGCAGCGATGCCACCGGTTTTTTCGTGCCCGTGAAGGTCTTGCTTCAGACCGTCATGAGTGGTATAATGCGTCGCATGCCGATCATTGACATGGTGGTAGCGTGGTCCGGGATAGAGAACATGCCGGCTTTTGTGAACGCGTCCGGGAAAGTTATCCTGAGCCTCATTTTGATTGAGGGCTTGCTTTCGGTGGACAATGCGCTCGGCATTGCTGCCATGGCATCACACTTGCCGAAGCACCAACAGAAAGCAGCCCTACGCTGGGGGCTCATCGGGGCATACCTCTTCCGCGGCATCGCGTTGGCACTCGTAGCATGGCTCATGCACAATGCATGGGTCAAGTGGTTTGGCGCAATTTACCTCATCTATCTCGCCGCCGCGCATCTGCGATTGCATCCGGATACCGGCAAAAATGGTGATCTTGCCGCGCACACCACCGGCAAAGGTCTCCTTGCTACAATCTGCAGCATTGAGATCATGGATCTCTCCCTTTCCCTGGACAACGTCGTGGCGGCGGTCGGCATGGTGAACGGCGTACGAGAAATCCCGGAGCATCTGCATATCTGGGTCGTTTGCATCGGCGTCTTCATCGGCATCGCAGCTCTGCGTATCGTGGCCGGCTGGTGCATCGGGCTTATAGAACACCACCCTGTGCTCAGATACACAGCCTTCCTGCTCGTGGGTTTCGTGGGCGCCACCCTTTGCGCCGAAATGGGACTTGCCCAAGCGGGCATCCACTGGCACATGGGCATCGATGTGAAATTCTACAGCATCGCCGCCATCGTGGCTCTCAGCTTGTTCTATGAACGCTATGCGGGGCTTCGGCGCTTCCTGCGACCTGTAGTCTGCGCTTTTCGGGCGTGTTGCACGGCTCTGGTATTCTGCGTACACGCTGTGCTGCAACCGCATAAACTTTTTTCTTCCCCTTCCAAGAAATAACACTCCTATGACACCACCGTCTGCCCAGCCGCAACTCTCGCCGGCTCTCATCCGCGCCGCGCTTACCACCGTGAAATACCCCGGTTTCTCGAGGGATATCGTTTCCTTCGGTCTTGTGAAAAATATCACCGTTTCCCCATCCGGAGAAGTCGCCATCCAACTCGTCGTGGAAAGCAAAAACTCCGACGTCCCCCGCTATATTTACGAAAGCGTCATGGGCACCGTCAAAGAGCTACCGGGCGTCACTAAGCTGGATGTGGATATTGAACACCACGCCCCGCAATCGAAGAAAAATCCCGCTGCGGGAGATGATCCCGCCGACTGGAAATCTTCTGTCCCCGGGGTAAAGCATGTCATTGCCGTAGCGTCCGGCAAAGGCGGCGTAGGAAAGAGCACGGTGTCGGCCAATCTCGCCGTGGCTCTTTCCCGCCTGGGTTACCGCACCGGTCTGCTGGATCTGGATATCTACGGTCCTTCCATGTCCCTCATGTTCGGAACCAAGGAACGTCCCGGCTGTTCAGACAAGGAGCAATTCTTACCGGTGGAGGTAGCCGGCATCAAACTACTCTCCATGGGGTTATTGGTAGAAGAGGAAGCGCCCGTCGCCGTGCGTGGTCCCCTGGCCACGCGCTACGTGCAGCAGTTCCTCCGCGATGTGGACTGGGGAGGTCTGGATTTCCTTATCCTGGACCTGCCGCCCGGCACGGGGGATATCCAGCTCACTATCGTACAAACGGTGGATCTGGCAGGAGCTATCATTGTAACAACCCCGCAGGAAGTTGCCCTCATTGATGCCCGCAAAGCCGTCGGTCTTTTCTCCCGGGTAAACACCCCTATTCTCGGCATCATTGAGAACATGAGCTACTTTGTCTGCCCCAGTGACGGGTTGGTTTACCCGATCTTCGGCGAGGGCGGTGGAGAACGCGAGGCGCAGAAACTTGGTGTACCACTGCTGGGCAAGATTCCGCTGGATATTGATACCCGTGCCGCAGGTGACGCCGGCAAACCCATCGCTCTGGAGGATCCCGGTAAAAACCACGTCGCCGCTGCTTTCAACGGTATTGCTTCCACTCTGGCCAGCGTGCTGGGCGAATGAAGCAACAGCAACGTCAGAAAAACCCGCAATTTACCGGCTGCAAACTTTGTTTATCATAGTTCACCCCTCTTTTTTCGCGTTGTTTTGTCCGGAAATTCCGGCTTTCTTCCAACCGCTGAATTCTCTCTGGGTACACGTGTTCCGGAATACCCGATAAAATAAAGCGTAGAAAAGTGCGCTATTTTGTCGTACCATAGGTTGAAGGGGCATGGGAGCGAGCAGCGCTCTGCTCCACCCTTCGTAAAACATCAACCCCGATATGACCATGAAAAAAGCCTACATGACGACGACCATAGCAGCGGTGGCAGGGGTAGCTGTGGGATGCAGCTCCTGCGTTTACCCAACCGCGGGGTACTCTACCTACACCGTTCCAAACACGGTGAGTGCCGACGCAGCGTGGACAAATGCCAGCTACGATGCCTCGGGGTTCCCCATTTTCGGCTATTCATACGGGCGCCCGGTATATGGGTACACCTCCACCGGCGCGGCCATTTTCACCATCGCTGCCCTCACGGCTCTCTGTTTCGTGCCATATTGGGGACCGGCAAGCTGGTACCGCGGGGGCTACTATTACCCGCACGGTATCCACCGTGTGCCGGCACCGCCACGCTTCCCGGCTGGTCATGCGCCGGGGGTACGCCCACCGCACGGCATCATGCCTCCTTCCGGGCCGCGTCCTCCGATGCCATCTCATTTTCAGCCTGTGCACCCCAATGTGGGGCCCAAACCGCCCATCTCCACCATGCCGATGCCCGTGGGAGGCAGTGGAGGGATTACTCGCCCACACGTGTCTTCGGTGCCGCGTCCCGGCGGAGGAACCTTTCGACCGAACGGCTCTGTGCGCTTCCCGAAACCCGGCGGTGTCTCAGCTCCGCTCGCCACAGTCGTGCATCCGCACACGGGAGGAATCCCCCGAAGCGGTGGTATTTCTACCATGCCGATGCCGATTCCGGCAGCCGGTTCAGGCACGAACAGACCGGCATTCTACACGATCCCGGCACGCGCTTCCTCCGGCAGTGTCAGCATCCCAAGACCCGTCGGTGTCTCAGCGCCACCAACACGGATTATTCGCTCATCACCGGTCAATAGCGGAGTCTCTGCTTCTGCGAGAACCCTCGGAGGTCTCGGAATGCCAAGACCTCATTGAACAGGGAGTGAGCTTTGTCCTTCGAGAGAGCGGACTCATCTGAATAAAACCACAGAGTTGAGAGAAAACGGCTGTAGTCGGTCATTCCCCGTCTCCATCGTGTGGGGCCTGTTGGCTTCGTCATTCATACGGCGTCCTTCATTCCCGCCCCCGGGTGTTCCCAGACGGGGAATTTCTCTATCCCCGACACCGGTCTTTTTGAAACATAACCGGAGCAGACGTTGCCCAAATCCTGCCCTCACATATCAGAGCCAGATCCTCCCCCACACTTTCTCCTCCCCTCTCCCCCTAAGTGTGTACACCCCGCATTATTGCCAGGAACGAATGTTGGAGATATTGTCCTCGTTGTCTCCTTTGTTACTCTTGCCATCACCAAGGGCGTCCGCACCGAGGGAATAAATGTCAAAATCCGGATTAATCCCCTTCCCGGGGTCTTTGGTCTCTGATTCTTTCATCTCATAACCAAGCCGGTAACGATAGGTTCCCCCCCATGGATCAAGAATTACAAAAGATCTCCTCTTCTTTTTCTTCCCGGTCGGCTTGACAGATTTTTTGATCGCGGGAATACCATTGATAACCTCACTCATATTCTTGATGTCCTCAATCGTGATGATTCCATCGCAATACGGCGCAAGACGTTCACCAGTCGCTTTCTCAATGTCTGCCTCCCCATCACCGTCTGCATCACAACTCAGCGCAGTATATAGAACATGCGAACTCCATTCGTCGCCGTTACCACCCGGCAAAATATCGCCGTAGTCCGTGCGGTATGCGTTCATTCCTGTCTCCAACTGCGCTACCTGAATTTCTGCCGTCTTATTCATTTCCCGGTTGTTAATCATACCTGCGGCCTGCCATGTCATGGCACCCAGCACGGCAAGTATCGCAATGACGACGAACACCTCAATAAGGGTGAACCCCCGTGAGGAAAGAACGGATAAACGATGAAGTCTCATAAGAGCTACAAATTGGATACAGGAAACTCTGCCCGACCTTTGCCCGAGCTGAACCTATCCGTGACAGAAAAATTAAACATTCTTGATAATCTCCATCATGGGCATGAACATGGCGAGCACGATGCTTCCAACCACTACAGCAAGACCCACGATCATGAGAGGTTCAAGCATAGCCGTAAGAGCAGTGACAGAGTTATCCACTTCCTCGTCGTAAACATCCGCTACACGCATGAGCATATCCGGCAGCCGCCCGGTTTCCTCACCTACATCCACCATAGAAAGAACCATAGGGGGAAAAATGTTACTCGTGGTCATAGGAGTCACGATAGACTCACCCTCACGAACGGCATCGTGCACCTTGGAAACAGCATCCGCCACAATGATATTGCCAGCAGTGTCGCGTGTAATATTGAGGGCCTGCAGAATGGGGACGCCGGAGGAGACGAGGGTGCCGAAAGTGCGGGAGAAACGCGCGACGGCGTTCACCTGGTTGAGGTGACCGAGTTTGGGTATCTTCAACATCATGGAATCTACCACACGTCCCCCCTTCGGTGTGCGGCGCCAAAGAGTGAGAAAGACAAAAAGCCCTACCACGAGAACGATGGCAAGGAAAGCATTCGGTACGAAGGGAATGACATCCGCAGCCATACAGTTATCCGAAAAGTTGAAAACGAACTTCGAAAAAGCAGGAAGTTCCATATTTTGTCCTTCAAACATCTGCTTGAATTTGGGGACAATGACGAGCATGAGGAAAACGAGAATGCCCACGGCGATGACCATAATGATCATGGGGTAAACCATGGCGGACACGATCTTGCCGCGCAGTTTGCCGGCCTTTTCCTGGTATTCGGCGAGGCGCTTGAGCACAACTTCCAGCACACCGCCTATCTCTCCGGCTTTTACCATGTTTACAAAGAGGCGATTAAAAAGTTTTGGAAAAGTGGAAAGGGCATCGGAGAACGTGGAGCCACCCTGTACGGCGTCGGCCAGCGAGCCGATGGTGGCGCGCAAGTTAGGATTCGGTTCCTGTTTATTGAGCACCTGAAGACTTTGCAGCAATGGCAGACCGGCGTCGATCAGCGTGGCAAGCTGGCGCGTGAAGATCATAAGCTCCTTCTGACTTACGCCGGCCCCTGCCCTTCCTTGCGCCGTTTTTTTTCTGGCTCTGGACTTTTTGCCGGTAGCGTCCTGGGCTTTTTCTGCCTGGGCCGGGGAGGCTGCATCCGCTTCGGTACATTCGCGCACGAGTAACCCCTGCGCGCGCACCATCTCCATAGCCGCTACCTTATTGTCAGCCGAAACAATCCCTGTTTTTTCTGCGCCGTTCTGATCAAGCGCGGTGTATTTGAAATTAGGCATAAGAGAATGAGATGAGTTAAGAGATACGAAAGGCAGATTTGCCAGTTTTCCTACAGTATTTCAGTGCATGAGATCAGGTATATCGAAGAACTTCTTCAATAGTCGTATTGCCCTCAAAAATATTCTGAATACCATCCTCTCGCAGGGTATGCATCCCCAACTCGATAGCTTTCTGCTTGAGGGTGACTGAGGGAACATTCTTGGTAATAAGCTCCTTGATGGGGTCTGAGCAGTGCAGCAACTCGTGGATACCTTTCCTTCCCTTGTAGCCGGTGTTGCCGCACTTGTCGCAACGAGAGCCGGTAAAGAACTGCTGGGAAGCAATAAGTTCCGGGCTGATGCCAAGTTGATTCAGGAGGCTTGACGAAGGAGTGTAAGGTATCTTGCAGTATGGGCAGATCGTGCGCACAAGTCGCTGCGCCAGCACCCCGAGCATCGTAGCAGCCAGAAGGAAGGGCTGCACCCCCATGTCAATGAAGCGTGTGACGGCGCCTGCCGCGTCATTCGTGTGCAGAGTGGAGAGCACCAGGTGCCCCGTCAGGGCTGCCTGCACAGCAATTTGCGCCGTGTCGGTATCTCGAATTTCCCCCACGAGAATGCGGTCCGGGTCCTGACGCAGGAAGGCGCGCAGGACACGAGGGAAGGTCACGCCGATGCCCTCATTGATAGGAATCTGCACAATGCCATCTATGTCGTACTCCACCGGATCCTCAGCGGTGAGTATCTTGGTATCCTCGGTATTGATGGCGCGCAGAGCAGCGTAAAGCGTCGTCGTCTTGCCTGAACCGGTGGGGCCAGTGACCACAAAAATCCCGTTCGGCATATTGACAGTATCCAGAATGTACTCGTGTACCGCAGGGGAAAGATTCAGGTTATTGAGGTCAAGGCTCACACTATTGCGATCCAGCACACGCATCACCACCGATTCACCGTGCTGAGTGGGCAGAGAGTTGACACGCATGTCCACACTGTTTTCTCCCACGCGCATCATGATGCGACCATCCTGCGGCACGCGGTGCTCTGCAATATCCATGCCGGCCATAACCTTCACCCGCGAGATGATGGGCGAAGCAAGGTGAATAGGAGGCGGCGCCATTTCGTACAGAGCCCCATCCACACGATAGCGAATTTTGAATTCATGTTCAAAGGGCTCTAAATGAATGTCTGAAGCCTTTTCTTTGATAGCCTGGGTAATGACGAGGTTGACGAATTTGATGATGGGTGCAGCACTGGCTTCTTCCGTGCCATCGACGCTATTGACGCTCATGGAAGCGAGGTCTTTCATGAGATCGCCCATGGCGGCCTCCGCGCCTCCATAGTATTCTGCGATGCGAGCGCGCACCTCATAATCTGCCGCCACGTAGAGATAAATATCCTTGCCTGTAAGAATGCGCAAATCATCAATAGTTTGAGGATTCAGAGGATCTTCCAGACAGACATAGAGTCCCTCACCCTCCTGATAGGTGATCGGCAAAGCGCCATGCATGCGAGCCTGGGCGGCCGGGATCATGGCCAGAATCTCCGGCGCCGGCGTAAAGTCTTTTAGTGAGATGTAGGTAGCGCCGACCTCCGTGGCAATAACGTTCCAAAAATCCTCCGGCGAAGGGACGACGCCGAAGTCCATGAGCATCTCCCAGACTTCTTTACCACTGTTGGCGAGCTCCTCCAAAATATCCTTAGAGAGCGCGCGGTCTATAAGGCCGGCGTTGATGAAAACCTCGAGTACTTGCTGGTTGTCCATGACGCTGGAGAAGAGATAATGGGGTTCGTGTGTGGGGAAGAGAGAAAAGGGTTAACTGGCATCACCAGTGGTGACATGAATAACCTCATCCGCTGAGGTGCGTCCGGCGAGTACTTTACGTATACCGTCTTCGCGCAGGGTGCGCATGCCCAGCTCTCGAGCTCGTTTGCGCAATTGCGCGGAAGAGAGGTTAGAGTTGATGAGTTCACGCACATCATCGCTCACCTCAAAAATTTCGAAAATGCCCATGCGTCCCTTCATGCCCCTACCACGGCATTTTTCGCAGCCACCGGGGCGGGGCACCTTTACCGCTCGGTCCTGTTCAATGCCGAGCATTTGCGCCTGCTTGGCGGTAAGTGAGCCGTCAATTTTGCAACTGCACAGGCAGCGGCAGAGACGCTGCGCCATCACTGCCCGCACGGCAGAGGCGATGAGGAAGCGGTCCACTCCCATATCCTCAAGGCGAGCCACGGATGAGGGCGCGTCATTCGTGTGCAGGGTGGAAAGCACCAGATGACCGGTCATGGCAGCCTGAATAGCGATACCGGCGGTTTCTCCATCACGGATCTCACCGATCATGATGATATTCGGCGCCTGTCGGAGCATGGCACGCAGAGCGGCAGCGAATGTCATGCCGATTTCCGTGCGAATCATGACCTGGTTGATACCCGGCAATTCGTATTCCACCGGGTCCTCAGCGGTGATGATCTTCTTATCCGGTCGGTTCAGATGGTTCAGACAGGCGTACAGCGTCGTCGTCTTGCCGGACCCCGTCGGCCCCGTCACCAGGATCACCCCATCCGGAAGAGTAACCAGACGGTCGAAAGTTGCCTCATCATCCGAAAGGAATCCGAGCTGCGGGAGTCCCAATGCCAGCGCGGATTTGTCCAGAATACGCATGACGACGGATTCGCCGTGGTTGGAAGGAACGGTGCTGACACGCAGGTCGATATGCCCGCCGTTCTTCAAATTCAGTTCAATTCGTCCATCCTGTGGCACGCGTTTTTCTGCAATGCTCATGGTGTTACTCATCACCTTGATGCGTGCCACGATGGAACCGAGAAGTTTCTTCGGGTGGGTGGCCACCTCCACCAGGCGCCCATCCACACGGCAGCGGATTCGAACGCGGTCTTCCATCGGCTCAATGTGAATATCGGATGCACGCATCGCGTGTGCCTCATTAAACATCTCGTCGATCAACGTGACGATGGGAGATTCATCATCGCCAGTCGCAGCCTTCTTTTCCGGGTAATACTTGTCGATGGCCCTGGACAAAGCGTCCTCCGCCGCCACAAAGAAGGAAACATCCCTTCCCAAAAACTGCGGCAGACTGTCCAGAGTCTCCATCGCAAAAGGATCCGCAATGGCAACCTGGAGAGAAATCCCATCATCCCCGATAGGCAGGAAGTTAACGCGTCTCGCCAATTCTCCGTTTACTTGCGCCAGAATACCGGGATCAACCTCAAAAGCATTCAGATCGACAAATTCAAGCCCGGAGCTATTGGCCGCCACCTGCGCGATGTAATCCCGAGAAAGCAGACCTTCTTGTACAATTTTTTCAATCACACTCTCCGTCGGCCCGATTTCAGCACGAATGCTTGCCGGGACGGAGGGCTCCAAAGCTCCTGCTTCTACGAGAAGCTCTAAAAGATATTGTTCGTTGGAGTACACGGGTGGAGGGGTGTTGGATGGTACAGCCGTGCGCGCAGGGCGTATTCTCCCAGCGCATTCTGCATTCTACTCAAAAGGGAAAACTAAGTCAAACACTTTCCGTGCGCTACGGAAGAAATTGTTGTCCGTCGCATGAAAGCCGTAAGAGTAGGAGCACAGAAAGCGTCATCAAATTGCGTCTCCGGTTCATTAGTTTATCTCTCGGGGAGAGGAGAGGCTGTCAACATCACTCCTCTCTCCGTAAAGCTTCACTGCCGGGGAAGATTTCGTGGGATGACTCTTTTCTCGGAAGTTTCGCCTTTACCTCAACCGCCGGATTTCTTTCGGGACACACATTCAACGTAGATAGTCACGGCACCAGTGCAAAAGGGATTGCAAGACGAGTGGGAGTCTGCTACCATAGGTGGCGTTATGAAAATTGCCGTCATCGGAAAGGGCGGACGCGAGCACGCTCTCATTGAAACACTTGCGGCCTCTCCTGTCCAACCTCAGCTCTTCTCGTTTCCCGGCAGCGATGCCATCTTTCAGATTGCCCGGCCCATCCCCGTCAAAGACCTGCACGAACTCGTCGAATGGATGAAGACGCAGAAAATCGATCTCTGCGTCGCCGGAGAAGAAAGTTATCTCGTCAAGGATGAAGGACTGGCCAATCTTTGCGCCGCGGCAGGCATTCCCTGCTGGGGACCGTGCAAGGAGAGTGCGCAGCTGGAAGCCTCTAAAGAATTCGCCAAGCAGTTTTTGATGCGTCATGGCATACCGACTGGGCAGGC
Source organism: uncultured Akkermansia sp. (assembly GCA_947631435.1). Taxonomy (GTDB): domain Bacteria; phylum Verrucomicrobiota; class Verrucomicrobiia; order Verrucomicrobiales; family Akkermansiaceae; genus Akkermansia. Next base: position 25,229 of record CANRLM010000025.1, on the reverse strand, counting down.
GCAGGCGGTGAACACCGCGGACGAGGCCAGAACTGCCATCGGCGGGCAGTACCCCACCGTGCTGAAATTCGACGGGCTTGCCGCAGGCAAAGGCGTGGCAGTGTGTCCGGACGAGGCGAGTGCGGAAGCATTCCTTTCTGAAATTTTTGTGCAAAAACGCTTTGGAGAGGGCAGACTCCTCGTGGAAGAATTCCTCACCGGGCCGGAAATCTCCATCTTTGCCGCAGTCTGCGATAAGTGCTACCTTATCCTCTGCCCGGCGCGCGACTACAAGAGACTCAAGGACGGCGACGAGGGTCCGAACACCGGGGGGATGGGAGCGGTGGCATCGCGCCAGCTTGCGGACGCCGCCACGCTGGAGGAGATCGACAGAACTATTGTAGCGCCGACAGTAGCGGGTCTCAGCAAGGATGGTCTGCCGTACCGCGGCTTTTTGTATTTCGGGCTGATGCTCACGCCGGATGGGCCGAAAGTGATCGAGTACAACTGCCGCTTTGGTGACCCGGAATGCGAAGCAGTAATGCCCCTGCTGCGTGGAGATTTGGCAAGCTTCTGCCTCGCGGGTGCGCAGGGAACCTTCAGACCGGAACTGATCACTTTTTCGGAGGGCTGGAGCGTCTGTTGCATCCTTGCCTCCGCCGGCTATCCGGCCTCCTCCCATAGCGGCGACACCATCTCCGGGCTGGAAAACACCCGGGCGCACATCTTTCATTGTGGCACCAGGAGGGTGGGGGATACCTGGCAAACCGCAGGGGGGAGAGTGTTGGCAGTCGTCGCAACGGGTGACACCCTGGACAACGCCCGAACGCTCGCCCATCGAGAAGCCGGCAAAATCAGCTTTGATGGGCTGCAACGCCGCAGTGATATCGCTTACAAAAACATCTGACCAAAACACAAAAAATGACTGATCAATCCATTCAATTTCTGCACGAACTTCTGCGCACTCCATCGCCCACCGGAATGGAGATACAAGCGCAACGTCTCTGGGCGTCCTACATCGCCCCTTACACCACGAGCCAGGATTGCGATGCTTACGGCTCCACCTGGGCTTCGCTCAAGAGCAGAAGAAAAGACGCCCCTACCCTCATGCTGGATGCCCATGCCGATGAGATCGGCTTCTCCATTCGCCATATCACCGACGATGGCTTTGCGTATGTTGAGCGACTAGGCGGCAGCGACGTCGCCATCGCGCGCGGACGCCGCCTTCGCTTCTTCGGAAGGAAGGGCGAAGTACTGGGTGTCATTGGTAACACCGCTATCCACATCCGCGAGGATCTTGAGAAAGCTCCCAAACTCTGGGAACTCTACGTGGATTTTGGCTGCAGCTCGCGAAAGGAAGTGGAGGAAATGGGTCTGCGCGTGGGCGATCGCGCCGTCTACTGCGATGAACCTCTCATGCTCAATTCTCGCCTCGTCTGCCGCGCGCTGGACGACAGGCTCTGTGGGTTCATCACAGCAGAAGTTGCGCGTACGCTGCATGAGCGCAAAATCCGCCCTGCGTGGAATATTGTTTTTGCCAACAGCGTGCAGGAAGAAGTTGGCTGCATCGGCGCAGAGATGGTTACCTACCGGCTGCACCCGGATGCCGCCATCTGCCTGGATGTCACCCATGCCACTGATACTCCCGGGCTGGCGGCCACGCGCTACGGCGAAGTGAAGCTGGGGCTTGGCCCCTGCCTCTGCATCGGTCCTGCATGCCATCCCTCTATCAATTCGCGACTTGAAACAATCGCGGAAGAGAAAAAGATCCCCCTGCAGCGTGAAACCTCCGGTCGCACCACAGGGACGAATGCCGATTCCATCTTCCGCTCGCGCGGCGGTGTCCCCACCACAAACCTTTCCCTGCCCTTGCGCTATATGCACAGCCCGGTGGAAACGGCAGAACTGTCGGACGTGGTGAACACCGTTGAGCTGCTCGTGCAGTTCATCGCATCGCTCAAACCGAGCGACATATTCCGCCATACGTTACGCTGATGCAGAGTGCAGCAGCATGCGCAGTCTCTCTCCGAAAAGCAGCAGCCGCGATCAAACCCACCGATCGCGGCTGTTACGGTGTAAGAGGGAAGGGTTACTGCGCATCACTGCCCTGTTCTCTTCCTGTACTTTTCGCGGAGGGCCTTGTCATTTTCGCGATTATTGGCTATTTGGTCGAGGGTGCGGGAAATCTCGCCGGAAATTTCACCATCCTGCTCCTCCTTACCCAACTTCTCCAGGGCCTTCACCACCCATGGCCAGTCAAACATGCTCTTCATGGCGCGGATGAACGTTAACTTTTGCTTGCGAGCGATTTCCATGGACTCGCGCTCTTTCATCAGCTTTGCGTATTGCGGAGAATCCTCGCCCACAAATTCCGCAGAATCCGGATCTGTCTTCGCGTTCACTTCTCCCCACTGTGCAGTGCTGGTGCCAAGCTTATCGTAGATCATATCGATGAGCTTCTGAGCCTCCTCCGGCTTACGATCACGATTCTGGCAAAGCACCGCCTCAAGCATCGCCTGCACTTGTTTCTCTTTCTTGGCATCACCGGCTGCCCGGGGTTTAAGCTCCTTAATGAGGAATTCCACCACACTGTCATCTTGATAATTCGCGAAGAAATCAAAGACGGCGCGCCACTTGGCGGGATCCTGCGCCTCCTGCTTGTAATAAGAGAAAGCCTTGGGCGAGCAGGCGCGAGCAAGAGCCGGCGCCATCGCTGCTCGACGAGATTCCGGGAGCAGATCAAATATCCGGTCGCCCAGTTCCTTCCTCTTCCCAGGGTCTTCCATCAGATCTATCACATTGCTCAAACAGCGGGAAAGTGTTGTTGCAAGCGTGGAGCTCATCTTCGGGGCCTTAAGCAAGTCGGCGATCATCGGCACGTCCTTCTCTGTGATGCGCAAGCCCATCGTCTCCCAAATGTAGGAGAGCACTTCATCACGGCGCGCAAAGCCTTTTGCCGGCAGCTTGGAGACCGCTTCCGTGAGGTGAAGCAGTTTTTCGTTCACGTCCTTGATATCCGCCACAGCGAGACGCTGAATCAACCAGCGATAAAGGGTGGGCTTAATCTCTTTGACATCCTTCTCCAAACGTTGGAAAATCATCTTAGCAGCCTCATTGTTCTCCTCCGCTGTGATGCCCAGCAGAAGGCATGCCAATTTTGCAACGCCCTCAGGATCTCCCCCAAGCAGGGGTTTCCCCTTTTCATCCTTCATGGCGGGATTCACCACCACGTCCATGAGAAACACTGCATCCTGCAAACTACAGTGTACATCCACTTTTTTCTCCCTGGCATCTGCCAAACTTTCTACACCGCTCATGTTGATCTGCTGAGCGCGTTGCAGCAAGTCCATGATGCGAGCATTGCGAGCCCTGGCGCGTTCTTGAATTGCCTGCTCCTTCATCACCTTCACGCCGCACACCCCGGCAAATATCACGAACACCACAGACGCCACCCAGAAACTCTTGCGTTTCCAAATGACCGGACTTTCCGCACTCTTGCGCAGCTGCTCCAGGTAAGCCGCCTCCACGGAGTGAACCCCCTCTGCAACCTGCTCTCCGGCTGTCTCCTCAGCAGGAGCTTCATCAGGTTGCGGCGCGGGCTCGGCAGCCGGTTTCTCCGCCACCTTGGCCACTCCCTTTTTCACCGCTGTCGGCTTTGCCACTCCAATTTTTACCCCAGCAGCGTTTTGCTGCCCACCCGGTCTCAACGCCACACCGCCGGCAACGCGTTTTGGATTGAGTACAGGCGACGGCACGGGCACGGCCTTGAGCCCGGTAGTGGGAGGAGTCCCTCCCCTGTTATCCGACGCCTGGGGCATTGTCCCCGCCTGATCGGTCTTGAGCCCAGCAGCCTTCTGCTGCTGCAGTTCTACCATCTGCCGATTATACTCCTCAATCTGCCGGTTGTATTCGGCCATTTGACGGTTATACTCGGCCATCTGACGCTCGTAATCGGCCTGTGTAGAGGTGTTCTCCCCGGAAGAGCCGACCTCAGGCGTTGCCTCAGGCGTCACTTCAGGCGTCACTTCAGGCGTCACTTCAGGCGTCACTTCAGGCGTCACTTCAGGCGTCACTTCAGGCGTCACCTCAGGAGCCGGCTCCACCGGCGCCGGAGTTTGAGCGACAGCCGGGACAACCGGCGCAGCGGCGGCTGATTTCACTGCCCGAGACTTGCCCCCGGCAGGCGGAAGCGGGGCTGTCGTTTTCAACTGCGATAGCTTTCCGGCAGAGGTTTTCAAGCGTGGGGTAGTGGTAGGCGCAGTCCCGGATGCTTTCAGACGAAGTGAAGGCGCGGCTGCCGATTTCTTTTTGAGCAAAGGTGCGGCCATAGGAAGTAGTAGAGCTATGGCATGCATGATACACCCCGACAAAGGAGAACGCAACAAAAGAGTACACTCAGTCTGATTTTTTGTGCCTTGCAAAATTAAAGTAGCACTGCAAAATTCAACGCAACAGTTCAATAGAACAAAGGAGAAAATCGGAGCAAACACATCTGAGCAAAGTCAATCAGTAGAGAAAAGGCTCCTGTTGAGTGATATCATCGTTTATACGCATCAAGAAGTTCGGCTCCTCTATCGTTCCGCAAAAACGCGCGCAAGGGTGCTGATTTTTTAATTCGTAATTCGCTCTCAATTAATTTGAAGCGTTAAGATACGGGGGACTGGTGTAGAATAACCGCAGTTGAGGAGGGCGGGATAGAGGCATTCCGGAACCTCTATCCCCGGCACATCGTATTTCTTTTGGTTTCGCTCCCCACAGACCTTTCTAGCTAATTACCTCTTGCTCTCGTTTTGGCCCTCCACTCCAAGTGCTGCTTCGCAGATTCGCGTTCTAACGCTCTAATTTTCAATTTTGTACTTTCTTTGAACAGGATCCTCCGGAAATTTAAAGAATATTTCCCTGTAAGTAAGGTATCAATGGCTTGTGAATTAGTCCCTGCTTTTCCATTACAAAGCGTGCACCCGAGCAAACAACTCCGGCATCTTACGGAGAAAAAGAAAGAAAAGATCCGTCGCCACAGGAAAGACGGGCCGGAAGGCGCGGGATTATTCAGCCCACGAGAGGACAATCTTGCCGGATTTACCGGAGCGCATGGCCTCAAAACCTTCACGGAAATCGGTGTAAGGAAGACGGTGCGTGATGATCGGAGAAACATCCAGACCAGAATGCAGCATGGCATCCATTTTCTGCCAGGTGCCGAACATCTCGCGCCCGTAGATACCCTTCATTTTGAGTCCCTTCCACACAAAGGTGTTCCAATCAATACCGGAACCGCCCGGCTGAATGCCAAGCAGAGAAATGTTCGCACCATAAGCGGAATGCTTGATGATATCCTTCAGGCATGCAGGGGCTCCGCTCATCTCCAGGCACACGCCAAAGCCCTCCACAATCCCCATATCGGCACGGGCGGCATCCAGACTGTCCCCCTGAGCCACATTCACCGTACGGTCAGCTCCCATGACCCTCGCAAGATTGAGGCGATAGTCACTTAAATCGGTGATGGTGACACTCTTTGCACCGGCCTTTTTACAGACGGCTGCAGCCATGGAGCCGATAAGCCCGGCGCCGGTAATAAGCACATCTTCTCCCACGAGATCCCAGGAGAGGGCGGTATGCGTCGCATTGCCAAGAGGGTCGAGGATGGAAGCGATTTCCATGGGCAAGTCCTTAATGCGAATGACGTTGCTTTTCGGGATGGAAAGGTACTCTGCAAAGCAGCCGGGACGATTCACGCCCACCCCCTTTGTATTTGGGCAGAGGTGGAAGTTGCCTTTGCGGCAATTGTGGCAGTGCCCGCAGACGATGTGCCCCTCTCCTGAGACTACTTCACCGGGTTTGAATTCTGTGACGGCTGAGCCGACTTTTTCAATGATGCCGCAAAACTCATGACCTACGTGCATGCCGACCGGGATGGTTTGCTGGGCCCAGGCATCCCAGTTCCAGATGTGGAGATCTGTGCCGCAGATGGCAGTTTTATAAATCTTGATCAGTACATCATTGGGTCCCATCTCGGGCATAGGGACATCCATGAGCTCAAGTCCACAATCGGCCTTTGCTTTGACGAGCGCTTTCATGCGCGGCATCATACGCTGTCCGGTAGAAAAATCAAGTCCAATCTGCTAAAAACGCTCCCGCCGGAAGAGAGAAAAAGGGCGCTCCGACCCAACGTCGAGGCGCCCTTTGCAAGAAAGGAGAAAATGGGAAAGATCAGCCCTTGCTCTTGGCGGCAGCTTCCTTGAGAGTCTTGCCTACCTTGAACTTCACAACCCTGCGGGCAGGAATGGGCACATCCTTGGCAGGATCCTTCGGATTACGACCTACCTTGGCCTTTACTTCCTTAACGGCGAAAGTACCAAAGTTGCGCAGCACGACGCGGTCACCCGCGCCCAGTGAAGCAGTGATGATATCGACAGCCTTTTGGATAACCTCCAGGACATCGCTCTGAGTGAGATTGCCGTCGAGCTCGACGCAGATCTTGTTGACCAGTTCTCGTTTGGTGATCGTATTAGCCATAATGGTGTTGCTTTTGGTGAATGAAGCTGTGCGTAAGATACACTAAAGAAACGAGTTTGTCACACCAAAAATGCATTTGAACAAATTTTTTTGTGTCAACAAGCTGTTTTACATGTGGGCAGATGGAGAATTTTGGATTGACAGGGGCGCTTGAAACGGGAGAATAGTGGGAAAATGGCGAGTTCCTACAGCTTATCAATGGCGAGAGAAGCGGCATGCTCCTTACAGCGCCGTCTTGCGGGTAATCCGGATTTTTGCGAAGCATCGCGCCCGTACGCTCTCTTTTGCTACGAGAGCCCGGAGGCGTCTGTCACCTATTACGAGAAGCGGGGGCGCCTGGTGCTTCAGGGGCGCGGCGCAGAAAAATTAAAGAGTCTGCTTGAGCTGTCGGCAGATACGCCGCAGAGGGAGCACCCGGAGGCAGAACTCCCCCACATCGGAGTTGATGAGAGTGGGAAGGGAGATTATTTTGGTCCGCTCGTTGTAGCGGGAGTGTATGCTGATGTCGCCGGCATGCGGCGTCTCTCGGATATGGGCTGCAGGGACAGCAAACTAATCCACAGTGAGGGGCAAGTGGCACGCATCGCCGCCGCCATACGGAGTCTCCCCGGAGTGGAGGTAGAACTACTCTGCATCGGCCCCAAACGATACAACGAACTTTACAGCCGGATGGGGAACCTGAACAGCCTGCTGGCATGGGGGCACGTGCGCGTCATCTCCGCCCTGCATGCGCGGGTGCCTTCCTGTGCTCATGCCCTGAGTGACCAGTTCGCCTCCAGTCAATGGGTGTTGCGCCGAGCCCTGGCTGACACGGGAACAAGCATCCAACTGCACCAACGCCCTCGTGCGGAGGAAGACACCGTCGTTGCCGCTGCCTCCATTATTGCCCGGGCTCGCTTTGTAGAATGGATGAATCAAGCAGCTCAGGCAGCACGATGCGAACTCCCTCTCGGCTGTGCCTCGCACGTTCTCTCCGCTGCACGAGTCTTTGTGCAAAAACATGGGAGAGACCGCCTTCCGGACGTCGCAAAGCTGCACTTCAAACTGACGACGCAGCTTTGAACATGCACGCGCTTCCCGCTCTCAGGCACCCGGCCAGGGAATTCCTGCGGCGGCATAGATATCCTGCAGCTGCTGCTTCGGTTTCTCGGGCCAGCATTTATTGGAGAGAGGGCTGGCAGGGCTGGGGTGCAGGATGGCGCCGAGAGTAAAGTTTCTCTCCGGGATGATATCGGCTGCTTTTCGGAGCTGCTCCAGAGCATAGGCCCCCACACCAATAAGGCAGGAGGGTTGCAAAGCACGAATGAGGCGCACGAGGTGGCGCTGACAGGCAGAATCAATTTGCTCAGCCTGAGAACGGGGAAGTTGGGTAGGCGGGATGTTCGCACCGCTCTCGCTCATCCAGATCAGAGGACAATAGTTTGCCACATAGGCTTGCGAAAAAAAGTTTTCCGCTGTGCCGTAGAGCTCCTCAAAAAGGCCCCAGAGACGACGACCGCTGACCTCCGATCGCGGGCAGGAGAATCCCTGCACAGGGCGTTTCGGGTGCATGGCGGGGGGCTGCCCGACAGGAGCGGTGATGCCCATCCAGAGGGTGACGGCGGGAATTTCGCCAAAGGGAACGCCCGTCTGCGCCATTCCAAAAGGGCCGGGGTTCATGCCGAGGAAGAGTACCTTCTTGGTTGTAGCGGCGAAACGGCGGATATAGACTTCATGACCGGCGTGAGCATAGACCAGAGGATTGTAGGTGAAAGCCACAGGAGGAGCAAAGGAAAGTTGCTCCATGGCATTGGACAATTCATCGGCAGCGGCCAGCACCTCATCTGCAGGGGTCATGCGCCCACTCTAACACACTCCCCGGGCATGTCCAAGCAAATTATCCGCTTGCAACAGCCGGTCCGGTCGTGTAAAATGGCATCTGTGAAGGTCATAGCGATTGCGAATCAGAAAGGAGGGGTAGGGAAAACCTCCACCGCGGTGAATCTGGCGGCGGCTCTTGCCGCCCGCGGTAAAGAGATTCTGCTTATCGATGTCGATTCCCAGGCCAACGCCAGCTCGGCGTTAGGTATTTTTGTCGATGGCGATCAGAGTCTCTACGGCGCATTGCTCGGGCAGAAAAGCGCTGAGGATCTCATTCTGCCAACAGGGAGACGCCACCTTTCCATTCTGCCGGCGCATATGGATATGTCCGGCGTGGAAGTAGAACTCACACAGGACGGAACTCACACGCAGTGCATGCAGGCGGCGCTGGCAGGACTGCGGGAAAAATCAACCTTTGACTACGTGTTTTTAGATACGCCTCCCTCGCTTGGAGTGCTGATGACGGCATCGCTTTGCGCAGCGGATGAAGTGCTCACGCCGATGCAGTGCGAGTATCTGAGCATGGAAGGTCTCTCAAAAATTCTTTTCGTCATGGAGCAAATCCGCGCGAGCGAGGTGAACCCGAATCTGAAACACGAGGGGATCATCATGACCATGTACAACAACACCAACCTGGCTAACCAGGTGATTGACCAGGTGGAGGAGAATCTGCCCGAGCAACTTTACGAGACCATCATTCCGCGATCTGTGCGCGTGGCAGAAGCCCCGAGCTTCGGCAAGACTGTTCTGGAGCATGATCCGGATGGTGCAGCGGCTTGCGCTTACAAGAATGCCGCAAAAGAATTTTTGCGCCGCCACCGCTAAGAAATGCTCATCAGCTGGCTCTATCCTCGTTATTGCGAACTTTGTCACCGGCAGGGAGAATCAGATCTGTGTCCTGAGTGTGCAGAAGGGCTGGAACGTGTTCCTTTGCCCATTTGCCTGCATTGCGGGAGCACGGTAGATGGCGGTGAGCCGGATGCGCATTCGTGTGCACAGTGCCGCGGACGTGACTTTGCCTTTGATTTTGCGCGCTCCTGCTGTGCCCGGACAAAGCAGAGTGTGCAGCTCATCTACGGATTAAAGTATCACCGCAGCAACTACCTGGCGCGACCTCTGGCAGAGCTTCTCGCCCGCCTCTGGGATGAAACTCCGGAGCTCGCCGACGTGAAAAATTGGTGTCTTGTACCCGTGCCCTCCGAACGTCGGCATCTGTTGAAGCGTGGCTATAACCAGGCAGAAGAATTGGCTCGCGTGCTCAGCAGCCTCCGCAGGCTCCCCATGTGTTTCCCTCTACAGCGATTGAGAACAAAGGCGGAAAGTCAAACGCTCCTCTCGGCCGGTGAGCGCAAGCGCAATGCTCTGGCCGCATACTCCTTATGTTCTTCATTCGCCTCGGGGAAAAAAAGGCTCCCAACGCCGTGCGCCGTGATTGTGGATGATGTCTATACCACCGGAGCTACGGCGCACGCCTGTGCACGCCTGCTCAAGAAACTCCCCGGAGTGCAACGCGTGGGGGTACTCACCGTGATGCGGGCCGGGCGGCGCAAATTCGTTTGAAAGGGATGGGCTGCCCGGTCAATGTTTTTCAGGTTTGAAACGACCGCGTGGGTGAAAGTTGTGATGGATCTGCACAAGTCTTTTTTGCTCCACGTGAGTGTAGATCTGCGTGGTGGAGAGATCTGAGTGTCCAAGCATATCCTGGATGACGCGCAGGTCCGCACCATTTTCCAGCAAGTGGGTGGCAAAGGAGTGTCGAAGGATATGAGGAAAGACATTTTCAGTGATGCCCGCATTTCTTGCCCGTTGCTTGATAATCTGGCGAATCCTCTCCCGGGTAAGTTTGCCGCCCAAACGCGAGAGAAATAGCACACGAGGATCGCGCACGCCTTCTCTCAGAAGCATTTCTCGGGCCTTTTCGCGATACATCCTCAATGCCTGAGCAGCCTCTCCCCCCAGCGGTACGTAGCGCGTCTTGTCGCCCTTGCCGGTGATACGCAGAAAACCGTCCTCCCAGTCAATCTGCTCAGGTCTCAAGGAGACGAGTTCGCTGACACGCAAGCCGCTGCCATAGAACATTTCCAGCATAGCGCGGTCGCGTGCTCCATATGGCAGGTCGTGCGGATCAATACTCTCCAAAAGCTGCTGCACAATTGCGGAGGAAAGTGTTTGCGGCAGAGCCATGCCCACTCTGCCTGCCGACACCAGAGAAGCGGGATCATTGGACAGGACACCGCTCTTCGTGAGATAACGCAGGAAAATACGCAGGTGCACCATCATCACACGGCAGCTGGAGGAAGCAAGCCCTTCTGCGAGCAAGTCATGGTGGTAATCCACGAGGTCGGACGGCTGAAGTTCCTCAAGACGTCGCCGGGTTTGCCCCATCCAATGAAAAAAATGGGTGAGGCTCTGCCGCACCGAGATTCGGTAGTTCGCGCTCAATCCTTTCTCCGCCGCCAGAAACAGCAGAAAACGTTCAATCACACCGATTTGTTCCGGAACAGACATGGCAGAAGCACCATGAAGAGAAGGCGGGGCTCAGGACACGACGAGCGCCTCGCGATTCACAAAATAAACGGCTCCCAGGACACAGAGAAAGGCCCAGAGATAGTCCCATTTCCAATGCTCTCCCATGTAAAAGAGCATGAAAGGAACAAATACGCTCAAGGTGATTACTTCCTGCATGATTTTGAGCTGAGCCAAAGATAATCCGGCCGATCGCCCGATGTGGTTCGCCGGTATCATGAGGCAGTATTCGAAGAAAGCCAGCCCCCAGCTCACGAGAACAAGTTTCCACAGGCCCCGATCTACCATCTCGCCGGGCTTTCGTAAAAAGCCATACCACGCGAAAGTCATGACGGTGTTGCTCATGACGAGCAGAATAGCTGTGAGAAGGAGACGGGTCACGGGGAAAGCGGGGAGAAAAAAACTGCCCCATGGTACCTGATGCCCCGTTTTGTGTCAATACCCATCCTCCTCACACCGGGGCAAACGCATCAGGAAATGCGTTTGCCCTGCTCCTCACACGACATCCGCCCACGCGAGAGCCCCGGAGAAATCCAACTTCGGAACAGAAAAGCAAAAACTTTCGGACACAGCAATGCAAAAGAAGCTACGAAGTCACCAAAAATGAAAAAAATGCCTCAAATATCTTGAAAAGTGTGCAGGAGTGTGTTAAAGTGAAGTGAAAGGCGGAAGTCGGCTAACCAGGCTTCCCTCATAGAAATCAGGTAGAATGCTCAGTTCATCTCTTAATCCGGATCGAGCCACACTCAACTTTCTGAACGCCTACCCAGAAGATGTGCGAGAGGAAGGGGAGCGTCTTCAGAAGGACGGAGCTGTGACTCAGATTTTTGGAAATCATCTCTTCATCCAGGGGAGAGTAGAAACGAAGGAAGGAAATTTCCGCACCAGTTTGCGCTTACAGGGCAATCGCTGGTACGGGTCGTGCAGCTGCGAGGAAGAGCATCTTTCCGGCGTGTGCCTTATCGCTACCATGGTGGAGCGAATGTATCGCGGAACCAGCATGCCCGAGAGTCCGAACGAGCTCAACGAAGTGCCGCTGACAGATATTTTGGAGGAAAAGCTTGGGCGTGATCTCGATGCACCGGAGGAGGACTATGTTGCTCGCCTGGAGAAGCGCTATCGCCGTTTTTCCATCGAGCAGGAAATCCATGACCATGACCTCGTGCGTCTCAATCCGAGGTGGGAAATTTCCGGTTATGGCGCACTGGAGCTCTGGCCCAGTCCTCCTCACAACATTCTGGAATTCTGGAATTACATTGCTTACGCTTTTGCCAAGAAACGCATCAGTTTCCCCAGCTTTATGAGCGTGGTAACCGATCTCGGCAAGGTGCAAGCCAGGATGCGCGAGTGGGAGCACGAAAAGGAGATCGGCAAGTGGTACGACCGCATCCGCAGCATCAATGAACGCCCGCCGCAGCCCCCACGCCTTGCCCTCCACTTGCGACTCATCTCAACCATCAATGAGGCTCACTTTGAATACCGCCACGCCGAGCACGATGAGTGGATCTCCATCCGCGAAAAAGCTGTGCTTGATGAGCTCGCAGGGCAATTTAAGCGCGGTGTTTACAAGATGGATCCTCAATCGGACATCCTCCTCAACGTACTGATTGATTACTGTGACCGCGAGGGCAGCGCAGTACTTGATCTCGACAAGGAGGAGGCGTGTCGCACGATGAATCGTCTCTTCCACCAGTCGGCCCTCAAGGGATACCTGCTGAACCTGGATGATTGCTACTTCAAGGTCGTGCGTGAACCGCTGAAGTGGATTTGCATTGATGACCCCATCGTGCCGGATTGCTATGGCTTGCAACTTGTGACAGCCGCCGGGGTGCACGTGACTCACTCTGTGCGCCAGCTGCCCGGTCTGGAGGAGCTCTATCAATCCGACGAAACTGTTTTTCCCGGTCCCCCGAGGTGGCTGGAGGGCACTGAAGTAGATCCGCGATATTCCATCCCTAAATCTGTCATTGACAGCTTGGATGGCGTAGAATTCCTGCGCAAGATAGGCGCCACGCTACCACCCAGCATGGAGGAGCGTGTGGTGGATATTGAGATGTTGCCCACTTTCCACATGAAGATTGCCGGTGGTCTCACGAGCGCCGACACAGAGCACGTGCTGCTGGAAGTCACTGCGCAGGATAAACCAGGACGCCGCAAGGAGCGCCTGGGTAAGGACGATTGGGAGGTGGTGCAGCAAGTGCGCGTCAAAGACGGCACCCTGCTGCGGTTCATTCGTGATTTCCTCTATCCCATCCCCTCGATTCTTGAGGAGATGGCGTTCACCTACGGTCTTTCACGCCGCAAGGAAGACGGACCTGAGGGAATTGCGGATTCCTCGGACAAACGAGAGCACGAGTTTAAGAGTGTTTTTGAAGATATTGACCGCTGGCTGCGCGACGAGGTGTACGGTCCGGGTGAGAATTTGCCGGTCAACGTCTTCAAAACCAGGATCACGAAGCAATTCCCGGAGAAATTCGCCGAGTGGGTGAGGAGTATCCCGGAGACGGTGCAGATAAAGCTCGACGATAGTTTGCAGTCTCTGCTGGCAGACCCGGTCGCCGCGTCTATTCGTTTTGAAGTGGTGAAGCAAGAGATCGACTGGTTTGACCTGCGTGTCGTTTTCGATGTGGAAGGGCTTTCGCTCTCCAAGGAACAAATCCGTGCTCTTGTCGCGGCCCGGGGCGGCTACGTGCGCATGGACGACGGACGATGGATGCGCCTTGAAATTAAACTGAACGAGGATGAGCGCGATGCCGTGACTAAACTTGGGCTGGATCCTTACGACCTCTCCGGTGAAACCCACCGTATGCACGCTCTGCAGCTTGCTGATCCTCGCGCGGCAGAAGTCTTTGACCCGCAGGCATGGGCGAAGATTAAGGAACGCACGGCGGAGATTCAGATTGATGTACGCCCGGATGTTCCGAGCTCCCTGCAGGCAACGCTGCGTCCCTACCAGATTGAAGGTTTCCACTTCCTGGCCTATCTTGCGGTCAACGGCTTCGGCGGTATTCTCGCCGATGACATGGGCCTGGGTAAAACAATACAGTCCATCACCTACGTGCTTTGGCTGCGTGAGGATTTTGCCCGCAAGCACGCTCAGGGCAAGAAGAAGGTGGATGTCCCCCCCGTGCTCATCGTGTGTCCAAAATCGGTTCTGGATGTATGGGCCGGAGAGACGGAGAAGTTCGCCCCCGGCGTGCGCGTCATGGTGATCCGTAACAAGGAGCAGGCAAACGTGAAGCACATTCTCAAGAATGTGGACATGGTGGTGATCAACTACGCCCAATTGCGCGTTTGCGGTGACCAGATCAATTCCATCAAATGGCTTACGGTTATCCTCGATGAGGGGCAGCAAATCAAAAATCCTGACTCTAAAGCAGCGAAAGCTGCGCGGGAGATCATGGCATACAACCGACTGGTACTCTCCGGTACCCCCATCGAAAACCGCCTGCTGGATATGTGGTCTCTCATGGCCTTTGCGATGCCGGGCGTGCTGGGCAGCCGAGCCTATTTCAAGAAAAGGTTTGATAAACGGAAGGACGCCCAAAGTCAGAGTCGCCTTGCGGCGCGTCTTAAACCATTCCTGCTGCGCAGAACCAAACAACAGGTCGCGAAGGACCTGCCGCCACGCACTGAGGAGGAAGTGTACGCGAAGATGGAGGGCATTCAACTACAGCTCTACCGCCATGAGCTGCGACGCATCCAGAAAGCTTTGCTGAAGGTGGATTCTGATGAAGAGGTGAAACCCAATTCCTTTGCGATCCTGCAGGGGCTCATGAAGCTGCGACAGATTTGCTGTCACCCCGGCCTCATCAAGGATAAGAATGGTGAAGCAAAGTACAGGAAAGCAGAGAGTGCCAAGCTCAATTCTCTCTTCTATCTGCTCAACCAACTTCGCGATGAAGGACACAAAGTGCTCGTGTTCTCCCAGTTCGTGCAGATGCTCGATATCATCCGCGATCGCCTCGTAGAAGAGAATTCTCCTTTCCACTATCTCACCGGGCAGATCAGTGACCGCAAAGGGGTGATTGAAAGTTTCCAAACGACGAAAGAACCGAGCGTATTCCTGCTCTCTCTGAAGGCAGGTGGCGCCGGTTTGAACCTGACCTCTGCTTCCTACGTTGTGCTCTATGACCCGTGGTGGAATCCCGCCGTGGAGAATCAGGCCATTGATCGTACTCACCGCATCGGGCAGAAAAACAAGGTTATTGCCTATCGCTTGCTGACCCGTGATTCTGTGGAAGAAAAGATACGTGTGCTCCAGCATCAGAAAAATATGCTGGTCACCAACGTGTTGGGAGACGAAGGCTTTGCATCCAGTTTGGATCTCAAAGACCTGCAATTCATTCTTGCCCACGGTGGGGAAGACGACAGCGATGATGAAGAACCCATAGAGGATGGCGATGAATAGGCTGAGCTCTTGCTGCCTGTACGCGATTCTTCCGGTGCTGCTCTGGAGTGGCTGTGGAGAGAAGAGGTATCAGAGTTCCGCCGCTGCCGCCGCGCAACAGGGAATTCTTTTACTCGGCAATAATGCGGAGCCTCAGAGTCTCGACCCTCACAAGGCAACGGCTGTGGCGGATGGCAAAATTATTTCCTCGCTGCTGGAGGGGTTGGTGCGCCCGGATGCCCGAAAATCCGGAATTGTGCATCCGGGCATGGCAGAAACCTGGGAGAGAAATAACGATGCGACTGAGTGGAGCTTCCACTTGCGCGAGGCTTTTTGGAGCGATGGACAACCAGTGACATCATACGATTTTGCGTATGCTTTCCATCGCCTGCTGCATCCCGCTTTTGGAGGGCGCTATGCTGAGATGCTTTACGGGCTCTGCGGTGCGCGTGCGTACAATCGCGGGGAAATTGAATGGGAAGCTGTGAGCGGAGTAGGCACACCGGATGCTCACACCCTGCTACTGCGCTTTGAAAATCCTACTCCTCACTTGTTACAGATGTTGGTGCATCACACGTGGTTTCCCCTGCCGGCCCATCACGTGGAAAAGCTGGGGGGTATGCTGGATCGGCGTAGTCTGTGGACCTCCCCTGAAAAGTGGGTCGGAAACGGCGCCTACCTGCTGCAGGAGCACCGCATGAATGATTATCTCTCCGTTATCCCCAACCCTCACTACTGGCGCGCGAACGAGGTGCGCAACCGCGGCATTCGCTTCCTCCCCATCGTGAATGGCTACACGGAAACACGGATGTTTTTCGGAGGAAAGCTTCATATCACCAACAATGTGCCCCCGGAAATGCTGGAGATGGCGCACTCTCGTGTCCCTCACGAGTTCTGTCGTGACCCCTACTACTGCACTATCTTCTACCGTTTGAATACGACTCGCAAGCCATTGAATGATGCACGGGTCCGGCGAGCTCTTTCCCTGGCGATTGATCGCGAGGCACTTGTCTCACGCGTGGTACACGGCGCAGGCAGAGCCGCATATGGTTTTACCCCTCCCAACGATACATACGGCACACTCGATCAATCCGCTGCCGCGCTGTCGCAGCCTGAGAGGGAAGCTGAAGCGAGGCGGTTGCTGGCAAATGCTGGATTTCCTGACGGTAAAGGGTTCCCGACTCTGGAACTCATGACGACATCCCGCGATGTTCAGCGAGTGATGGGTGAGTGCATTCAATCCATGTGGAAGCGAGTGCTTGGTGTGCAGGTGGAGATCCGTGCCTGTGAATGGACTGCCTACAAAGCGGCACAGCAGAATGGAGAGTACGATATTTCTTCTTCCTCCTGGAGTGGAGACTACGCTGACCCCTCCACCTTTGTTGAACTCTGGCATACCGGAGCCGGGAACAATTGCACAGGCTGGGGAAGTGCTGCCTGCGATGCTGCATTGGATGCTGCCAATGCGTGTTCCTCCTCCTCCGAGCGCATGCTGAAGCTTGCCGAAGCGGAACAGGAAGTGCTGCAAGGGTGCCCGATTATTCCTCTTTACTGGAGTGAACGCACCTATCTGAAGAGTTCGTACGTAGCGGGAGGCTGGTATCCTCTGCTGTTGGATCAGCACCCGCTGGATGCTGTAGAGCTACGACAGAATCTTCCCGACGAGCCATGATGCGATTTCTCACCAAACGCGTGTTACAGGGCATCTTTGTGGTTTTTGTTCTGGAGACTATTACTTTCTTCCTGGTGCGTGCGCTGCCCGGTAACCCCTTCCTGGCAGAGCGCAAGTTACCGGATCATGTTCTGGCCCATCTCAACAGCTTGTACGGACTGGATGCCGGGGCCTGGGAACAGTATGTTCGCTATTGGAAGGCAATCCTGCTGCATGGTGACTTTGGTCCATCCCTCGTGCGCGAGGGAGTGCAGGTGTCTGAGATGATTGCCCAGGCTTTTCCAGTTTCTCTGCTCCTTGGCAGCGTCGCGATGCTGCTCTCCATCGCAGTGGGTATCCCTGCCGGTATGTTGGCGGCTTACCATCGTAACCGTCTCCCGGATACCCTGCTCATGCTGGGAGCTGTGGGCGGAATCTGCATCCCCTCGTTTGTTCTATCCCCTCTGCTTGGAATTTCGCTGGGTATGCATATTCCCGGTTTAAGTGTGGCGGGCTGGGATGATTCTCTCTGCATCGTACTCCCTGCCATTGCCCTTGGCGCCGTGAATGCGGCATATGTAGCTCGTCTTACCCGCGGGGGAATGGTCGAGGCTCTCACCTCTGATTTCGTAAGAACAGCGCGAGCAAAGGGAGCGGGACCATCGCGTATTCTCTGGAAACATGCCCTGCGTAGTGGTCTGCTTCCGGCGGTAGCATATCTCGGTCCTGCCTTTGCGGCACTCATCACCGGGTCTTTTGTGGTAGAAACCTGCTTCCAGGTTCCGGGCATGGGAATGCACTTTGTGAATGCTACCACAGACCGGGATTATTTCCTCATCCAGGGCCTTGTACTCTGCTACGGAGTGCTCATTGTGCTGGCAAATTTGATTGTGGATATACTTCTTGCCTGGCTCAATCCCCACATACGATCTGCCGAATGAAGACATCAAATACAAGCCGTGGATACTCTCTGTGGCAGGACGCAGCCAGGCGTCTCCTGCGGAATCGTCCCGCCGTTTTTTCCGGGATTTTTCTGCTTCTGATGGTGGCAGCCTGCTTCGCTCTGCCGCTTCTTCCATGCATTCCGAATCCCAACACGACTGATCTTGACGCCATCGCGCGGGGGTGTAGTTGGCAACACCTGCTCGGAACAGATCACCTGGGGAGAGACATGCTGGCGCGGGTGCTCTACGGCGGACGGATCTCCTTGATCGTCGGTTTTGCAGCCACGAACGTTTCGCTCCTTCTTGGGTTGATCTACGGCATGATCTCGGGATATGCGGGAGGGAGAGTGGACGCATGGATGATGCGGGCAGTAGACGTATTGTTTGCTCTACCCTTCATTGTGCTTGTAATCGTGTTTTCGCTGAGTATTGAAGAAGTCTGCCGCGACCTCACGTCGTGGGTGGTGCAACATACCGGGTGGAGCAGGGACTCCGTGGCGCCTCTGTTGGGGCTTGTTCCTCTCTTTCTCGCTATCGGAGCCCTCGGCTGGCTCACCCTCGCACGCATCGTGCGTACCCAGACTCTCGCACTTCGGGAACAGGAATATGTGCTGGCCGCACGCTCCCTCGGCCTGGGGCATTGCTCTATTCTCCTGCGTCATATAGCCCCCAATCTCCTGGGGCCAGTCATTGTCTACACGACTCTGGCAGTGCCCGGTGTCATGCTCACAGAGTCTACGCTTTCCTTCATCGGTCTGGGAGTGAAGGCCCCTAACTCCTCATGGGGTACACTTATCAAGGAAGGAGCAGACCGCATGGAGATTGCCCCACAGTTGTTACTTTTCCCTTCCCTTTTCTTCTGTCTCACGCTACTTGCACTCAATTTCCTCGGGGATGGCTTGCGTGATGCACTGGATCCAAAGAGTGCAAAGGATTGACGAGTTCCACTGCGGAGAATCAAAGAGCATCGCCCCATTGAGGCTCCGGTTGCAGGTCGGAGAGAGAGCAGATATTACGAATGAGTCTTTGCCATTCTTCCTCCCCCTGAGTAATCTGAATGCTGATGCGCAGGAAATAAATCGGCACATCCATCTCCTCCGGTTTCAGAAAGCGCACAGCATCTTTCTCAGTGGTGATAATGAGATCTATGGCACGGTCTGCGCAGCGTTGGACAAAGGAATCCATTTCCGCCTGGTCGAACCAATGATGGTCCGGGTAACGGCGGCGTATCTCAATTTTAGCAGCTTGTCGTTCAACAAGTTGTTCAAAACTTTCCGGACGAGCGATACCGCTGAGACACGCCACGTATTTGTCACGCAAAAACTCGAGAGGCTTGCGTTCACCGGTGAATACGTTCTCCAGATAATCCGGCACGTGATCGGTAACGACGATATCGGCAAGCTTATTGTACCGGCGAATGAGGTTGATGAGTTCCATCTGAGGCTCCCCGTTGCTCTTCGTGAGGATGATGTAGCCCGCCCGCCCTAAACTCGCTCGTGGCTCCCGCATGGTGCCTCGGGGCAGCAGAGCGCCTGTACCAAAGGGTGAACCGCAATCCACCAGAACGATATCGATTTCATGCTTGAGTCTGAGGTATTGCATCCCGTCGTCCAGGATCAGAGTATTGCTCCCCAATTCTTCAATGGCAAATATGCCGGATTTGACACGATCCTTGTCTACCAGAACCGCTACGCCGTCCAGGTTCCGGGCCAGCATAAATGGCTCATCTCCAGCATAGAGAGGTGAAAGATAGCGAACCTTTCCGTCGCTGGCAATTTTCGGCACGTTGCGCACTTTTTTGCCTTGTGCATTTCTCCACTCCTGTGGCAAGGGAAGATCTGCACTTTTATACCCACGGGTGAGAATAGCGCATTTCCTTCCCCGCGCAGAAAGCGTGCGCGCCAGAAGCTCCACCACCGGAGTCTTCCCCGTACCTCCCGCTGTGATGTTTCCTACACTCACCACAAAAGTACCCAGGTAATGCACCGTGCACAGTCTCCGCCGAAACAAAAAAAGGCGTACTTTGACCAGAAGGTAAAAGAGCCACGACGCCACACGCAAAACACAACGCATAGCCCACGCCCTGAAGCCATGCGCCCGCCCGAAAATGATATCCGTCCCCCACTCCTCCAGCTCTTCCATGCGAGACTTCATACCGTTCAGCATGGTATCGTATGATACAACTGATGTCAAGGACAAGAACGCTGCACAACATGCGTATCAGCGATTATTCGAGTCCGGTGCATTCAGATCCCTCATTAAATTGGCCAATCTACTCTTTTCCTTTCTTGCAACCTTGATTACTCTCCTGTTCACATTTTTCTCCAGATGCTTTATCCCCTCCCATTGATAATTTTCTGCAAGCAAATTCCTGAATCCCTCTTCGCTCATCTTATCCATTATCTTCTCCGGACCTCCTCCCTCCTCTCGTGACGTTCCCTGGGGGAAGTATTCCTCGAGATGCTCCCATCACGTCATTCCCTCCACTAAATGCTTGCGCAACGGCGTAAAACCCCGTTGCGCAAACCGGCTCGCGGAGCGGTGTGCTCTGCGAGCCGGGCGGAGAAAATTGTGGATAATGGCGAGACTAGTCGAGCGTGTCGCAGGTACAGCAGAAATTTCGGTCGCCGTACGTATTGTCCACGCGGGAGCAGGAGGGCCAGAACTTATGTCGACGCAGGCTTTCCACAGGAAAAGCAGCGGTACTGCGGGAATACTCGTGCTTCCAACTGTCGGCGCAGACCTCCTGCACCGTGTGTGGAGCATTCGAGAGGACATTATCCGCCAGGGGCATCACCCCGTCTGCCACAGCATTCATTTCACGGTAAATCCCGACCATGGCCTGCACAAAACGATCCAACTCCCCCTTACTTTCAGACTCCGTAGGCTCTACCATCAGCGTATCGTGCACGGGGAAGCTCATCGTCGGGGCATGAAAGCCGTAATCCATTAAACGCTTAGCCATATCATCGATCGAAAGGCCGCTCCTGGCAAGCATCGGGCGAGTATCAAGAATACACTCATGAGCCACCAAACCACCCGTACCGGTGTAGAGAGTCGGAAAGAAATCTGCCAACTTGTGCGACACATAATTCGCATTCAAAATCGCCACCTGCGATGCCTTACGTAAGCCTTCCTCCCCCATCATCGCGATATACATCCACGTGATGGGAGCCAGGGACGCCGATCCAAACTCTGCAGAACTCACCGCTCCCTGATTGCGACCATGCGAATCAACAGAATGACCGGGCAAGAATGGAGCGAGATGTTCCGCGCAACAGATGGGTCCAACACCGGGTCCCCCGCCGCCATGAGGCATCGCAAAAGTTTTGTGAAGATTCAGGTGGCAGATATCTGCTCCGATGGTGGCCGGATTTGTGAGGCCACACTGGGCGTTCATATTGGCGCCGTCCATATAAACCTGACCGCCGTTGGCATGCACGATGGCGCAGATATCCGCAATGCTGCTCTCATAAACCCCGTGGGTGGAGGGATAGGTCACCATCAGGGCTGCAAGCTCATCGCGGTATGCCGAGGCTTTATCGCGTAAATCCTCTACATCGATATTACCCAGATCATCGCACTGCACCGGTACCACTGTGAACCCGGCCATTGCCGAGGAGGCGGGGTTCGTACCGTGTGCGGACGTCGGGATAAGACAAACATGGCGGTGCCCCTCTCCTCTGGCAGCTTGATAGCGGTGAATCGTCAGCAGCCCGGCGTATTCACCCGCTGCACCGGAGTTCGGCTGCAGACAAACAGCGGTAAAACCGGTTATAACAGCCAGCCAATCCTCAAGCTGCAAGAGCATCGCTCGCATCCCTGCGCACTGATCCACAGGTGCGAAAGGATGCAACTGCGTCACCTCATCCCAGGTGATGGGCATCATTGTAGCAGCGCAGTTAGCTTTCATGGTGCAAGATCCCAGCGGAATCATAGCCTCATTCAGAGCCAGGTCCTTGCTCTCCAATCCGTGGATGTAGCGCATCATCTCCGTTTCCGAATGGAAAAGTTGGAAACATTTCTCCGTGCAGAAGGGTGTCGTACGTTCATCGGCCGGAGCTGCGCCAATTTCTCCCGGTTTCGCACCAAACACCGCGCAAAGCGCAGTGTAGTCCTCATCCGTACAGGTTTCATCGAAAGAAACACTCACGATATCTTCATCCACCTTGCGGATGTTGTACCCGGCGCTCAGGGCGGCAGCTACGAAGCGGTCCGCCTGATTCCCCGTACTCACTGCCACCGTGTCAAAAAAGCGTAAGCAGACCAGACGCAGCCCGTTTACCGCACTCACCGAGGCAGCGAAGGCCGCGGCAAGCCGTTGCACCGTACCGGCAATACGCTGCATTCCCTCCGGTCCATGATACATCGCACAGAAGGTACTCAGCAGGGCCGTAAGCACCTGAGCAGTGCAAATGTTGGAAGTCGCTTTCTCGCGGCGAATATGTTGCTCACGGGTTTGCAAAGCCAGACGATAGGCAGGCTTGCCATCACGATCCACCGATCGCCCGATGAAACGTCCCGGCAGCTTGCGCTTGAGAGCATCCGTACAAGCCATAAATGCTGCAGCCGGACCACCATAGCCCATGGGGATGCCAAAGCGCTGTGTGGAGCCCACGCAAATATCCGCACCGAAAGCCGCGGGTTCACGAAGCCTGGTGAGCGATAAGATGTCCGCCACCACGCAGCAAAGCGCTCGCACCGCATGGCATCGCTCAAAAAACGGAGCATAGTCTCCTACACTGCCAAGATTGTCCGGATACTGAACCAACACCCCGGCCAGCCCGGGAACTGACGCAGGGTCAAAACTCTCCCAATCGCCTACAATGAGGTCCACCCCCGTGGTCTCACAGCGCGTGCGGATCACATCAATTGTCTGCGGGTAACAGGAATCTGCCACGAAAAAAGAACGCGCGCCATTCTTCGAGCTTACGCACAGGTGAACCGCCTCTGCCGCCGCAGTACCTTCATCCAGCATGGAAGCATTAGCAATAGGAAGACCGGTTAACCCGGCGATCATCGTCTGGAAATTCATGAGCATCTCCAGACGCCCCTGTGCTATCTCCGGCTGGTAAGGAGTATACGCCGTGTACCATCCCGGATTTTCGTAAACATTGCGCTGAATAACCGGCGGCATATACGCGCCAAAATAGCCCTGTCCGATAAGACTCTTCACCGGTTTGTTGGCCGCAAGAATTTCCTTGAGCTTGCGCAGGGCGTCCTGCTCCGACAGGGGGGCAGGCAAATTCAGCGGTCGCTCAAGACGGATATCCACCGGCACGACAGCATCCGTCATGCTCTCCAGGCTGTCGAAACCGAGCTCCTGCAGCATGGCTTGAATCTCAGGAGCGGATGGTCCGAGGTGGCGGGGAAGAAAAGATTGTTGGGCGTTAATCATAACGGGTATTTGTTGTTTTGTCCATAAACGAAGCGCAGGAGCAGTACCGGTAAAGCCTGCTCCTGCACCTCACTTCAAAATTATCTTTACTTGCAGAAGTCGGCGTAGGCTGCGGCATCCATCAGCCCCTCCAGCTCACCCGGAGCGTTAAGGCGAATCTTGCAAATCCAGCCAGCCGCAAATGCATCACGATTCACGATGGCAGGATCATTGCCCAGCTCCTCGTTCACCTCTACTACCTCACCGGACACCGGGGTGTAGACATCTGACGCAGCCTTGACCGACTCCACAGCGCCGATGGAATCGCCGGCAGCATAAGTGTTGCCCACCTCCGGGAGATCCACATAAACCACATCACCCAGTTCGGACTGTGCGAAGTCGGTGATACCAATGGTCACTACGCCATCCACGGCGGGGCTCACCCATTCGTGCTCGGCGGAATACTTAAGTTCAGCAGGTACTTTGCTCATAGCTTTTTGTTTGTGTGGGGTATTTTGAAAAGGAATAGGAAAACTACTTCTTCAGGAAAGGTTTTTTGACAATCACTGCGGGAACTCCCTTGCCCCGAACCATCACGCGCACCTCCGTACCCACCTTCGCATATTGGGCCGGCACATACGCCATAGCGATCCCCTTGCCAAGCGTGGGAGAAAGCACGCCGCTGCAAAGCTCGCCCAGGAGAGTACCGTCCGGCAGCTGCACCTCATACCCATGTCGGGGAGGGGCGCCTTTCTCAGTGTACTCAATTGCCACCAACGCCGTGGGACGCCCTTCGGCCTTCTGCTCGCGAAGGGTCTGCACTCCGATAAAATCTTTGCTCAAATCGCAACACCAGGAAAGACCAGCTTCCAGAGGAGTCTTCTTCGGCGAAAGATCAGAGCCGTTAAGAGAGTAGCACATTTCCAAACGTAAGCTGTCCCGCGCACCGAGACCGCAGGGCTTCGCACCGCAGGCGATCACTTTCTCAAACCACTTCACTCCCTGCTGAGCCGGACAGAAAAACTCAAAGCCATCCTCACCAGTGTAGCCCGTGCGGCAGACAATCAGCTCATCCCCCTCCGCAGTGAAGGAGAAAATTCCATTACGCACCGGCAGCTGCACACCCGGGCAGAGCCCGGCAAAAACCTTCTGGCATTCGGGACCCTGCACTGCCAGTCCCACGTAGTCTGCGCTCTTGTTTGACAGAGAGATCCCCTCCGGTTTATGCTCCGTCAACCAGGCGTAATCCTCATCAATCATTGAGGCATTCACCACTACAAAGAACTTTTCCTCCGCCAGACGGTAGATAATCAAATCATCAATAACGCCACCGCGCTCATTGAGCATCATGGAGTACTGTCCCATACCGTCCACGAGTTTATCGAGATTATTGGTAAACATCCCATTCAGCCAGACCTTCGCGCCTGTGCCCTCCACCGTGAACTGCCCCATGTGGGAAATATCGAACACGCCGCATCCCGAACGAACGGCATGATGTTCCGCCAGAATGCCTTCGTACTGCACCGGCATATTCCACCCGGCAAAGGGCACCATCTTCGCCCCCAGTTGCACATGTTTCTCACACAATGGCGTACTTTTCATTACTTCGCTGCTCACGTCGGAAATGGTACGCGCTCACCCCCTCTCTGTCAAGCTTCGTTTTCCTCCTCCACGCCACATCCGTCCCGGGGAAAAAACGATCCCAACACGCAGTTATCGACGTGTAATGTAGCATAACACGTTCATAATTTGCAATGTACGA
Organism: uncultured Akkermansia sp.; assembly: GCA_947631435.1. Taxonomy (GTDB): domain Bacteria; phylum Verrucomicrobiota; class Verrucomicrobiia; order Verrucomicrobiales; family Akkermansiaceae; genus Akkermansia. The sequence goes on along the minus strand of CANRLM010000025.1, from coordinate 227 downwards.
TGCGCGATGTGCGATTTGAATGCCCGCGCGCTACGCGCGTTCCCGTGAAACGAAAGCAAAGCGGAATTTTCGAGGATAAGGTGAGTTGATAGAAAGAAAGCCTCAGGTGTGACGCACGCCGGGTTCATCGCTTTGCTTAATCATCAGTGGCGCGGTACCTCATAAATTCAGGACGCCGAAATGCTTGATCGGTTACCTCATAATTTCAGTGCGCCCAAAGCATACTA
>CANRLM010000024.1 GCA_947631435.1 uncultured Akkermansia sp. | reverse complement strand
GGAATCCGCTACGATTGGCTCATCTGCGGGGCGCCCGTGGGGGAGCGTATCCTCATCAACGACGACAAGCCGAGTGGATTGTGTACCACCTATGCAATGAGGAAGCCCCGGGATGAAATATTCACGCTCAACATAGAGATTGACCACAAACTTTGACGGTAGAGTCAAAATGAGAAAAGACAATATTAAATGTAGGATATGAAAATCAATAACATGAAAACGATAGAAGCCGTAGATGAGAACATCTGCACTGGGTGCGGAGCCTGCTACAATGCTTGTCCAAAGGGAGCTATCACGATGCAGTCAAATAGGGAAGGGTTTCTGTTCCCTGCTATTGATCACGATAAATGTATTGACTGTGGGATTTGTTTGAAGAGCTGCGCGGCCTACAATCCACATTATAAAAACGCGAAGGATCCAGAGTGTTATGCTGTACGAGCCAGCGAGGATGTTTGCCGAAAATCTTCCTCCGGTGGCATGTTCACTTTGTTAGCTAACTATGTGTTGGATCAGGGAGGGTACGTGTGCGGCGCTGCTTGGGATGACGACTTCAACGTAGAACATATTTTGATTCACGATAAGAAAGATTTGGATCGGCTGCGTTATTCAAAGTATGTGCAAAGTAATACAAAAAGGTGTTATGCCGAGGTGGGAAGGTTGCTTAAGGATGGTCATAAAGTCTTGTTTACTGGAACCCCGTGTCAGATAGCGGGTGTTTACCATTATCTGAGAAAAGATTACGACAATCTGATTACAGCTGATGTTGTATGCCATGGGACTCCTTCACAAAAAGTATGGCAAGATTTTCTCAATACACTTCCATATCGGAAAGAGATTGTCGCGGTAAATTTCCGTCCAAAAGAGGACGGGTGGGCGGTCTTCAAGTTGACCTTCACGTTGAGAGACGGACAAAAAATAAAACTGGAAAGATCAAATCCTTATTTTGCTGGCTTTGAGAAAGCCTTGTATTTTCGGAGAAGCTGCGGAACATGTCCCTTTAACCACCTCCCTCGACAGGCAGACATCACGTTGGGTGATTTCTGGGGACTCACGCGTATTGAGGATGGTCAGCTTTTCTCTCCGGCGGGGACAAGCTGTATTTTACTTAACTCCGATAAAGGAAAAACCATTTTTAAGAGGTTGCGTTCCAATATGCTTTTGGGTCAAGCGAAGGATTTGAGAGAAGCCATCAAGTACAATAGTTGTATTCATGCGCCGTCAGAAGTTAACCTCTATAATCGGACGAAGTTTTTCAAACTCAGACGAAGGTATGATTTTCAAAAATCAGTCGACTTTGCTATCAATAATAAATTTGATGTAGGTATCATTGGTATTTGGTTTTTCGAAAACTACGGCGCTATCATGACAGCCTTTGCCCTCTACAAGGTTCTTGAATCACAAGGGTTTTATGCTCTCCTTGTTGATTTAAGTGGCTTTGTCAAAAACTATGAGATGAAACCGGATAATTTGTCGTTGCGCTTTGTAAGAAGACAAAATGTTTCGATTTGTTCTCCTAAAAGCAATAAGATGGAGCTGTTGCGGATGAATCGTATTGTGGACAACTGGGTTCTTGCTTCCGATCAATTGTGGCGCTTTCCTAATCGGTTTGGTAAGACATTCTTGTTAGACTTTGCTCATGATAACAAGCGAAAAATCGCCGTTGCCACATCATTTGGGGATCCATATGTTCTCAAACCTTCCGAAAGAGAAAGTGTCATTTACCATATGAAGCGATTGGATCGTATTTCTGTTCGGGAAGACAGTGGGGTCGCAATGTGCAAAAATGTTTTTGGCGTCCATGCCGAACATCTATTGGATCCTATATTTTTGTGTGACCGTTCGATTTATGATCGGCTTGTTCTCAAATCAAAACTCAAAGAAAAGCGAAAATTCTTACTGTGCTACATACTGGATAGTACCTACGAGATACAGGAGTATACCAAGCAAACTGCTAAAAAAATGGGACTGGAAAGAGTATACCTAACAGATGCCAATGCTATTGTGAAGGGAACTAATGCTCAACAAGGTGTAGAGGTAGAAGATTGGCTGTATTACTTTAAGAATGCGGAGGCAATCATAACCGACTCTTTTCATGGCACGTGTTTCGCCATGATATTCCACAAGCCTTTTTTATCAATTGTGAATTATTTGCGCGGTGCGGGGAGATTCACCTCGCTGATGAAGATATTTGGTGAGGATGAAAGGCTCATACTGAGTGCTTCCGAGGTATTAGAACACGATCAAAAACTTAAATCATTTGATGCCGAACATTTTGAAGCAATCTTAGAGGAGCATAAGAAGCACGATCTAGCGTGGATTAAGGATGCCATGACATTCGAAAAGAGAAAGGGAAACATTTCTTCGTATGATGTTCTTTCGGAGGAAATTGAAGCTCTCTCAGCAAAATTGGACCGCTCTTCCTCTCTTTCTTTTAATATGACACTTTCTTTATTGCTTAATAGGAGAAGAATAACGAGGCGGTATTATCGCTATAAGATGCTGAGAAAAATTACATGGGGGAAGGCTCGGAAGCACTATGAGCGCAAATACGCAGAGGCGGAAAAGAGGTATTTGAAGATTAAGGAAACAGTTAAAAATTTAAGAGATGTACACTAAGAGCGAACTCACATTTGTCGTTCAGGGGAACATTCGTCCGGATATAGGCGCGTGCATGCGTAGCATCCGCAAGTATTTCCCGGAATCGACACTTATCTTTTCAACATGGGCAGGGACCAATATAGCTGATGTGGACTGCGATGAGGCCGTCTTTAGCATCGATCCCGGAGACTGCGGGGACGTTTATTACCCCGACAATCCGTGGAAGGCTTCGCATCTTAATAATTTTAACAGGCAGTGTGTATCAAGTTCCAATGGGCTTAAGCTAGTCAGAACACCATTGGCAGTCAAATGGCGTCCCGATTTTGTTCTTTCTTCAGATGCTATTTGGCAAAAATATGCGGCATATTGTCAACAGAAAATTCCTCGGGATAAAAAGTGGAGTATGTTTCATGAACGAATCGGTATGCTGTGTCCGTGCAATCCCCACACAACGAGCCTTGCATACCATACCTGCGATTTTATTGCCATTGGGCATACCAACGATTTGGTGGATATGTATGACATCCCCTTACAAACAAGAGCCGAGGCTCAATACTCTTCCCTTCACGGTCTCAGGCATCCTAAGAGGCATAGGACGTACCGCTATGCGTGCGAACAGGAACTGTGGCTGCGAAATTTGGATAAGCATGCGATATCGTATATCAAGCCGTCCATTTATTATGAAACTAATGAAGATATCATCCGCGATAGCGAGTTGGTTTTTTTTAATAATTTGTTCTTTCTGGATTACGCGACATCTGGTTTTTCCTCCAGATTTGACAACCTAAAAAAACCGACAAATACATGGGCGTACAAAGAAAAGCACTATTTGCATTGGCTCAAGGATCCCACTTCAATCGGAAGAACTCTCTTGTCGTAAAATATGTTTCCTTCTCTTCATTATAAAATGATCTGTCATATTAGATGAAAGAACAATCCAAACGTAAGAAAGCTTCACGGTATCGTTATCTCAAGGAAAATATCGTCGACTTGCCCGATGTGTTGCGGCAATACTGCCAAGAGGGGGAGTACAATATTTTCCTGTATATGCACCTTGGTGATGATTTTTATAAAGCATCGGTCTATCAAGAACTTCAGGAGACGTACAAGAGACCCGTGCATTATATTGTTCAACCCAATGAAGTATGTATCATGCAACTATGGGGAATAGAGAATTATTCTGTCTTTGACATAGCCGCATGGATGGAGGCTAGGATAGATAGGAAGGTGCGCGACAGTGTGGTCTACGAATATCTAAAACACGATTTGATTGCGCAGGTCATGCCGTCTGAACCTCAACAGGGAGACGCATTCATCTGTTATCCTCATAACAATCGCATCTATCAGACTTGGCGCCGACGTTTTGGATCTCCTTGTGTCATGAGTAACTACGTACGGGCCTGTCTCGGAATCATGAAGCCGGGCAAAGTTCCGACTGACGCAATCAGGTATCCAGAGTGGGATGTGAATTTTAGGGAGGAAATAGAATCTATCGCGCCTCTCGATAAAATAATTCTGATCGCTCCCGAAGTCAGATCCGACAGTATGTTTGATCCTCGTGTATGGCAAGTTATGGTACAGCAACTTAATGCTCGCGGTTTCACCGTTATTGAAAATGTGACGGAGCAAAAAAATCACATCGAGCAAGCTATTCATATCAAGATGAGCGTCGAGCAAGCTCTGCAGCTGGGCACCCGCTGCAGAGCCGTGGTTGCTGCACGGAGCGGATTGTGCGACCTTCTGTCAGGAATAGGCGACAGGCTTCGTATTCTTTGGCCGTATTGGCGACACGCCCAGAGCGGGCTCTTCTTTTCCTTGCGAGAGAACTTTGATATTCCGGGAGGAACTTACCCTCACGACTACGTACTGTCGAAGGATTCCAAACCTCTCCTGATATTCGAGAGAGTAGATCTGTTGCAGAATGTCAGAAAGGCATGGTTACCGCGAGGGCGGTTGACGCTGCTGGAACGAATTTTCTCTGTAAAAAACGAAGGAGGATACAAGGTGATGAGAATACTGGGGGCTAAGATCGCATTTGCTCGAAAAAAAGTGAAGAAAAATTAATGATTCATTTCGATCAAATCAGTGTCATTATCCAGGGTCCATACAACGGGGATGTGACGAACCGCGTCATTGCGAGTGTGCGTAATTGCTTGCCCGGCACAGTGGTTATTTTTTCAACCTGCGATGCTGATTTACCGGGGAAAATACCGGGTTGTGACCAGGTAATTGTTTCCCCAGATCCCGGCGTTTTCCTTTACGGACAAAACGGCGTGAATAACATTAATCGACAAATTGTTAACACCTTGGCGGGGTTAACACGGGTGCGCACTCCTTTTGCCATGAAACTTAGGTCTGATTTTGCTGTGTCCGGGCATGATTTCCTGAATTTTTTTGATTCATATCCGGAAAGCGAAAAAAAATACCAGGTATTCAGTCACAAATTACTGAGTTGTTGTTATTTTTCTCGAAACCCAAGGGAGGGGGTTCCTTTCCCCTTCCATCCATCCGATTTAATGTTTTTCGGAAAAACGGACGATTTATTGAAATTATTTGACATACCGCTAATGACAAAAGAAGAGGCGTATTGGGATTCTGCAAAATTGCCTCCTTTTCAGTATTGGCCCGAGCAGTACGTTTTTATCAACTGTTTGCGCAAAAATCATTTCCCTTGTGATTGTGACTTTTTGGATGATTGCCGACCAGAGAACGTTGAGCAGACAGAACGGTATTTTGCGTCAAATTTCATCTTCCTGGATTTTTCTCAGTTTAATTTGGTTCCGCAAGTCGGTGGATTCTCCATGGAGACGGATCCCAAGTCGTTTGAGAGTTGTTACACACATGTGGAGTGGCTGCGTCTCTACCGTGACTACGTCGATCCTCAGCTTCAAGTTCCAATGCAGGATCAAGAGCGAGAGAGCATTAGTAATCTCCTGCGTACCTATCGCAGAAAACAGAAGACCCTGCATTGCCTAATCAATATCCTTGTCCTTCCCCTCCCTGGTAACCTGCGCAAGCACGCTAGGAGAAAAATGATGACTCTCTTCATGAAATAAGCATCGTCCATCATTCCCATAAGGTTTTTGGTAAATAGCAACAGAACCGCCCTGCTATGAAAGTCACGAAATCTGTTAAATATAGCGATATAAGCGTTGTTATCCAAGGAGGATATTACAGTGGGGTGACGGAGCAAGCGGTTGCGAGTATGCGGGAACATTTGCCCGGAGCCCAGGTCATTTTTTCAACTTGCGATCGAGAGGTGCCGAAAACATTGAAGGGGTGCGATCATATTATCATTTCGAAAGACCTTGGGGGCTATATTTACGAGGACCGCCCCTTCAAGAAAAAAAATAATATCAATCGTCAGATTGTGAACACTCTGGCGGGTCTCAGGGAGGTGCAGACTCCGTATACTCTGAAAATACGATCGGACTTTCTCCTGACTGGCAATAGCTTCCTTGAATATTACGACCGATACCCTCAAGTCGATGAACAGTGGCTCGTGTTCAAGCACAAGGTGTTGAGTTGTTGTTACTATGCCAGAAATCCGAAGTCAGCGAATCCGTATCCTCTCCACCCGTCAGATCTGGCCTTTTTCGGGCGAACAGAGGATCTACTAAAACTTTTTGATATACCTCTGATGACGCATGAGCAGGCGTATTGGAACATGAAGGATATTATGCAGTACCAATACGTGCCGGAGCAATACATCTTCATCAACTGCCTGTTGAAGGGAGGGCATCCCTTTGACTGCCGGTTCTACAATGATTGCCGACCGGTGAACATCGAGCAGACGGAATGCTACTTCGCTTCGAACTTTATCTTTCTGGATTTTGAGCAGTTTAATTTACTGCCTACCAAGAGTGATTTTTGCCTACATACACACCCGAAGGCATTTCGAAGCTGCTATACGCACATTGAGTGGATGCGGCTTTACCGCGACAACGTGGACCCGCAGCAGGAGGTACCAACGGTGGATCCAGAAAGGGAAAGGATAGAAGCGGCGTACCAGCGATATAAAAAATACCGCCTTCTGGCTAATCTCTGCGCCTTCTTTGCCGGTTCCAAAAGATTGCGCCGCCGCGTGAGAACAGGAGTTCTCGAATTTCTGTTGAACCGTACACGCCATTAGAATGACAAAAAGGCGGTCCTTAGAGACATCCCTAGGTTTGACCTGTATATCACACGAAAAGAGACGAACAACAATAACTTCCCAAAATAAAAATGGCCGCTACCGAGCAGCTCACCCGCGTGCTGGCAGGGGAGATCGGGCAAACGGAGGTGACCGTCAATGCCGTGGGTCCAACGCCCATCGACACGGATCTCATCAAAAACGTCCCCGCCGAAAAGATCCAGGCGCTCATCGACCGCCAGAGCATCAAGCGCTTCGGGAAGTACGAGGATGTGAAGAACGTCATTGATTTCTACCTGCGCCCGGAGAGCGACTTCATCACGGGGCAGATGGTGGCAGCGAAAATGCTTTTCAATGAGCCGCTGACCTCCATGGAGGCGAAACGAAGGGTGGTTGACTTCCGCAAGACCCGCCTCGCCCGTTACAAGATACCCGTCAAGGTGGTCGTGATGAAAGAGGACGAGCATTCGGAGAGGTTTAAGAAGAAGAGGATTATAGACTTACCCAGTAATACGAATACAACAGAAAGATAAAATGGAAAGGCAACCCAATCCCAGGGCAGACGGTGAATTAAAACCGGCGGCGAAGAAAAACAACATAGCGATATGCTATGCGACGGATGAGAAGTATGCAGGCTTGCTGGGAGTTTCCCTTCTCTCTTTGCTGGAGCACGTTTCTTCGGAGAACTTCTACGATGTCGTCGTACTCTACCGCCGCTTGAGTGAAAAGAGCAAGAAGAGGCTGGAGGCGTTTGCACAAACCATGCCGAATGCATCTGTCCGCCTGTACGATATGAGCGCTTACGCTGAAAAGTACGAGGGAAAATTGATGGTGCGAGCGTGGTGGGGCATCGAAATTTGGTTTAAGATATTTTTGGCGAAGGTATTCCGACGTTACTCGCGGGTACTCATGCTGGATGTGGACACAATCATCGAGGAGGATGTGGCGAAATTGTATCGGACAAGAATGGGGAGTCAATGGGTGTCCGGGTGCCGTGATTTGAAAATCATACGCCTTGCTCGAAAAGATGAGAGATTTCAAACCTACTGCAAAGATGAACTCGGTTTGTATGGGCAAGCAATGTACGAGTCGTACATCAACGTCGGCGTGCTGCTCTTCAATATCCGAGAGTGGAAAAAGTGCGAGGTCGATAAACAACTTGTGCAAACAGCTCTGGACGCACCTAAAGGGGGGTGGAGATTTCCGGAACAGGATGTCATGAATCGGGTCTGCCATGGGCACATCTTTTTCCTGGATCAAGCTTGGGATACCTATCCGCTGGACAACGAAGTCGGGAATAATGATCCGGCGGATGCTGAGACCTGGCGGAGAGCCTGTGAGAAGCCCAGGATTATCCATTACGTCAATGGAGCGGGGCTCTCCAAACCATGGATCAATCCCGGTACCCCTATGGGAGAAAGATGGTGGAGTTACGCACGCAAGCTGCCGTACTATGAGGAGCTTTTGTACACCAACATTTGTTCTATCCTTCGCGGGGAAATGAATAAGAAAATCACCGAACAAGCGAACAGGATGACGGAACTTGAAAAGGCTCTCACAGAGTTGGGAAGAACATTGACCGGACAAGTACAGCCGAAGAAGTAGCCATTCCCTCACAGGTAGTAAGGCTGTTTGCATTCTTCACCAGAAACAGCGCAACGATGCAATGAGCCGATTGTCGTGGCTCTTAATCTGCGCCATGAACTGTGATACATTGAATTTTGCAATGCACAGTGCCATCGAGGCCGCACAAATTGAGTTGACATGCAAAAATCTCCTCACTATACTCACATCATTAAACCATGCTGCCTTACATAAAAAAAATCGACGTCCATCAGGTGCGACATCTTCATGATTTCACGATTGCGTTGGAGGATAGGTCGTCCCCGAAACAGGGACCTGTGCATTTGCTTCTGACGGGACGCAATGGCAGCGGCAAGACAAGCCTGCTGTGCGCGATTCGGGATGCGATGACGGCAATGGCAAGGGATGGATTGGTTGCTGACACAGTGAAGGGTTGGATTGCAGGAAAAGAGACAAAGTTGAGGGAGGCGGCGAACGAACACGAGCAAAACAGGATTAAGGATGATCTAAAGCGATACGGAACATGGCTGGACGAGATAGCGGGATCCGTGGAGCTTTTTGCCGAAGATATATCCGAATTTGCTCGGATACTCCACCGGAGAGAGGCCCTTTTCGCCTATTATGATGCCCAACATTCTGCGGATTTCACGCAACCGAAAGCGCCGAGCATCCCGGATGTCGGATTGACGGGCGACATGGTGACGAAACGCTCCGGGGCATTTGTTGAGTTTCTTGTCAACCTCAAGGTGCAGAGCGCGCTTTTCCGCGGGGAGAACAAGGAGGAGGAAGTCCAACGCATCGAATCATGGTTTGCCCGCTTTGAGGAGGTGCTGAAACGCATTTTTAACTCCCCGGATACAAGGTTGGATTTTGAGCCCCGCGACTATACTTTCAGCGTCGTCTCGGGCGGCGTGCGCTCCCCGATGGCCAACCTCTCTGATGGTTATGCAGCCATTCTGGATATCGTGTCGGACCTCATCCTCAAGATGCAGCAGCCGCATAACCTCATCGCTTCATTTGACATGCCCGGAGTTGTGCTCATCGACGAGGTGGAAGCGCATCTGCACCTGGAGCTGCAACGCCTCGTCCTGCCGATTCTCACCTCCGTATTTCCGCGGATTCAATTCATCATCACAACGCATTCCCCCTTTGTACTCTCTTCCATCGGCAATGCTGTGGCGTTCGATCTGGAGAAACAGGAGCCTATGGATAATGCGGATGAATACCCTTACGAATCGCTTACCGAGGGGTATTTCGGGGTTCGGGACATGCCTGCCGCTCTCTCTGATAGGTACGCGAGCCGGCCGGGCAGGAAACTCTTTCCGATGAGCGTTTGGAAAACTGACGGGTCTTGATTCTGCGAGCCATCATTCGCATGCATTGGGTGGAGGATACCATTGCATCACAGGAAGTCCTGTTTACCTTCACTAAATTGCACAGAGAGACTAAAAGTTCCTTCACTAAATTGCGTGAAATAGGGCAAAGTTCCTTCCCTGAATTGCATTTAAATTGCGGAAAATGGGAGGAAAATGTTGACAATGAAGCAAAGATGTGAGAGACTCCCTGAGAAAGGCAAAAGCTTTGCAATATGTACCGTGAGAAGATGCAGGAACTGGAGGCGTGGAAGGAGAATCGGCGAAGGAAGCCAATGCTCCTGCTGGGCGCACGTCAGGTGGGGAAGACCTGGCTGATGCAGGAGTTCGGACGAAAGAATTACAAGGAGGTGGCATATATCCGCTTTGATCAGGATACGGATATGCGCAACTCATTCATGAGGGATAGTCAGGTGGACCGATTGCTGAATGATATACGTTTGTTTACCGGCTGCCGGCTGGTGCCCGGGGAGAGTCTGATTATCCTGGATGAGATTCAGGAATGTCCGCCGGTGATCGCTGCACTTAAATTTTTTTGCGAAGAGGCGCGCGAGCAACACATCGTTGCGGCAGGATCCCTGCTGGGGCTTTCCACGGCCGGAGGTACGGGGTTCCCCGTCGGGAAGGTGAATCAGATAGATATGCACCCGATGAGTTTTATGGAATTTTTGCTCGCCATGGGAATGGATGCATACGCAGAGGCGATCCGTAAACACCGCTGGGATGTGCTGAACCGCATGAGCACGCAGATGGAGGACATGCTGCGCTTGTACTACTACGTGGGAGGGATGCCGGAAGCCGTTTCGCTTTTCGCGGAGACAAAGGATTATATTGCTGTGAGGATTTACCAAACGGAAGTTCTGCGTGATTACCGCAATGACTTTGGGAAACACGCCACGGCTGATGAATCGCGGCGCATCGCGCGCGTATGGGATTATATACCGCTGCAGCTGGCTCAGGAGAACAGGCAATTTCTGCCCCACAACATGCAGAGCGGTGGAATGACTCTGCGGCAGACGCGCCGGCCGCTGCAATGGCTCAAAGACGCGGGACTTATTCACACTGTCCCGCGCGTGCGCGCAGGGCAGGTGCCGCTTGGCGGCTACGTGGATAATGCGTTCAAGGTGTACGGAACGGATGTGGGGTTGCTGTCTGAGCAGTGCCGGTTGGATCGGCGTGTGCTGCTGAAGAAGAATGAGGTGTTCGGGCAATACAAGGGGGCGTTGACAGAGCAGTATGTGATGCAGCAGCTTCTGGCGTCCGGGGTCCCTGAGCTGTATTATTGGAAAGCCGCGCAGGCGCAGGCGGAGGTGGATTTCCTGGTGACGGCAGGCGCTCAGGTGCTGCCCGCGGAGGTGAAGGCTGAACGCAACTTGCGCGCGAAAAGCTTAAAAAGCTACTACAAACGACACGGGAACCATTTCGCCGTGCGTTGTTCTATGGCGCCCTTTTCTCTGGAGAAGGTGGAGGATGGGCATGGGGGAGGGTACACACTGCTGGATATGCCACTGTGGGCTGTCGGCGAACTGCCGAATGTTTTGGAAGAGCTGTGCGAGTGAAGGACGAGGGAAGGACGAATTACGAAGTTGGGAGTCAGCGCGCTGAGAGCGGGATTGCGGAGCGATAGCGGAGGCGAAATCAATAATGATTGCAGTCTTTTCCCCTTCAAATTTTTAATAGGCTCTGACAGAAGATTTGCCTGCCCGGGCACAATCCGCACTGCTGAACCGGACGCGGGGATCACTCCCCGCGGCAGATGCGGCGGAGACGGTAACCGGCAAGGAGGATGGGGAGGAGCCCCATGAGGAAGAGGTAGGTGCCATTGCGCCAGAGGGTAGAAACAGAGCCGGCATCTGTTTCCTGGTCGATCCAGCCGAGCGGGGGAGCCTGACGAGGGGCAAGGAAGAAGCCTCTGTGCTCCTCAAGGCGGGCATCTTTTCGTGCGGTTTTGACACCTTCTGCGATCGCTACCAGGCGGCGGTTGGAGAAGAAAAATTCCAGCGGCTGGTTTGCCGGAGAGACGGAGCGCCTCTCAAGCGAGTGGGTAAGCTCTCGCAGGTGATTCTCATCCCTGCTGAGGGCTGCCTTTCGTACCCGGCGCAGGATGGAGCGGGCTTCATCGGCGTTTGCCGCAGTGGTGTTGAGCAAAAGAGCGGCGCGTTGAATGAAGCGGACATCGTCGTCTGAGCCAAAAGCCTTCAATTCATCGCGCTGTTCGTCGATGGAGCGGTTCTCAGTTTCCCAGAGGTTATCCGTGGCCTGCATGACAAACATCATTTCGAAGGCGTAGCGCAGGGGACAGAACTCGGCAATGAGGGGGACGGGTTTGGTGAGGATATCGTGGGTGGTTTCATCCTGGTAGGCGACACGGTGGCGGAGGCTGGAAAGATGCTCTGCCACGGAAGTGGGAAGGATGTTCGGCAGGGGCGGGGCAAATTCATTCATCTCTTCAAAGCGCACAAGAGCCCCGGCGAGGAGAATCTGAGGCACGAGAAGCAGAGGGACGATATTGAGAGCCGTGCGCTCGGAGCGAACAAAAGCGGAGACCATTAACGAGAGGGCGATACCGACAAAAGCAGTGAGCACCATGATGCCCAGGTGGGACCAGAACATATCGTGGATACTCAGGATGGCGTTGCCGACAAGCAGGTACAGGGCACACTGCACGGCGGCTATGCCTGTAATGACCAGGCACTTGGCAAGCAGGTAGCCGGTGATAAAAGGCTTGTAATTGCTCTCGCGACGCAGAAGCAAGCGGTCGCGCAGAATCTCGCAGGCTGCATCCGTGAGCCCGAAGAACATTGCCAGCACGAGGGAGAGAAAAAGGTACTCATTAATATGCAGAGCCTTGTAGAATGTATAAGGCGTGTCGCTGGCGGCGCGCAGGGTGCCGGCGATGAGAAGCGCGAGCAGGGGCCCCTCAAGCAGCACGGCGTACAGACCCATGCCACTGCGGATGCGACCGAGCAGGGTGCGCAGAATCCACAGGTAGAACAGACGCAACAGCTCCGGGAGCGTGCGCCGCGGGACCGGCGGAATGGGGGGAGCCGTGGCTCCTCCATCATCCTCTCCCGACTGGGAAGGAGCAGGGTGCGCTTCCTCACGACGATACGAATAGCTTTCGAAACGCTCCTGCCAGATGCCCGGACCCGAGAACCGGTGGCCAAGGCGTGTGTTGGGAGCTTCCAATACTTCGAAGACGTAATCAGCCCCGCCGGCGGCGACGGATTCGCGGCTCACGTGCAGCCCCATGTCGCGAGCGGCATCCTGAAAGTAGTGCATCATCTCCTCAGGGGAACCCCAGAACGCCATCTGTCCTTTAGAATTGAGCACCATTACCTTGTGGAAGCGATTCAGAATGCTTTGGGCGGGGCGGTGCAGGGTGCAGAGCAGGATGCGCCCGGCAGACATACCCTCCAGGGTCTGAATCACCCGTTCGGCATCCCCGGAGGAGAGCCCGCTGATAGGCTCGTCAATGAGGAAGACCTCTGCTGTACCGGTGAGATCCAGTCCCAAATTGAGGCGAGAACGCTCGCCATCAGATATGGTGCGCTCTCCGGCACGCCCGACGGTGCGTTTGGTCAGAGAGCTGAGTCCCACGAAATTCAACACGGTGAGCACCCGGCGCATGCGGTCGGCATGCGTGAGGCGCGGGCGGCGGGCTGTGGAGGCTTGGTAGATATGCTCTCCCACGGTGAGCGCCTCATCGAGGATATCCTCATGGGGGATGAAAGCGATATGCTGCCGCAGAGAGATGTTGCCGGGAGTGAGCAATTCGCTGTTGTAACGCACAGACCCCATAGTGGGGGAGAGATGCCCGGCGAGGAGGCTGAGCAACGTTGATTTGCCCGAGCCGCTGGGACCGAGGATGCAAGCCATTTCCCCGCGTTGCAGGAAGAAATCGATATTATCGACCACACGCCCGGCCCGGACAAAGTCACGGGTGAGACCGCGGACGTGCATGGAGGTAATGAGACTTGATTCCTCATCCAACACACCGGCAGAGAAGCGGCAACGGAGGAATTGGACGGAGCTGAGTGCTATAAGATCGCCATCTTTCAGTTCGATTTCGCCACGCACGGGCATCCCTTCTACGGTGAGCGCATGGGTAGAATCCTCGATGACGCGCAGGTGTCCTCGGTTGTTGCTGCGTGAATAGCTCACCTCAAACACCATGCCGGGGGCGAGACCGGGAGCCAGCATAAGCGCTCCCGGCTTATTCATATACGGCAGATTGGTGACCACCACCTTACGGGTTTGCGGGTCAAGGAGGTAACTGTGCCCGGAATCACCGGTATCGCGGAGGTTTGCAAAGGTGTATGGCCCCGCGCCCTGGATGGAGAAGGGGGTAAAAAAGGTGGTGCATACGGAAGTGCCATGGTGCAGGGGGACACCGTCGAGAACAAATTGTGCGTCTCTTCGCAGCACCTCCAGATCGACATGCAAACCAAAGGTAACACGCGCTACGCTGCTCAACGGACGTTGGCGCGAGATGGAGATCGAATCTCCTTCCAGACTGAGGTAGCAGACGTAACGCATTCCGGCGTGGTGTGCCAGGATAAGCCCGCGGATGGTATCAAAGGAGAGAGAACTCTCGGAGAGGGAGATGGATTGGCCGGAGGAGATGGGAATCACGTCCCCCTGGTGCAACGTGTGTCCGCGCACGGAGAGAGGAGCGCGAGCATCATTGATGATGATAATCAGATTCACGCAACGAACTGCGCGGAAACTCAGCTGACTATCCGCCGGAGAAAGAGTCACGTTTCCCTCTGCGATACGATCAGAAAAAGAGATCACCTCGATGGGATGGGTCGCCGGGGCGCCCGGACTGGAAAGGAGCTCCTCCAGCTGCCGATCGGCATCCGGTAAACCGAGCCCGTGGGTCACCTCCGCGAAGAGTTCGGGATTGGTGAGGTCTCCGCCGGCGCGGTGCAGGATGGTGAGGATCTCCAGCGCGAGCGAGTAACGCTCCGCCACCGTACGATCTGCGGCAGCCAGGCGCAGAGTAACCTCCAGAGGGAACCCTGCTCGGTAAGCCGTGCGGAAACGGGCGGCAAGCCAGCTGTGTTCCACATTAGGGAAGTCGTAGCGCAGGATATCCATGGCGGTATCCATATCCTCAGCGCCCAACCCATCCACACGGCACATGATGGAGGCAAAGAGATCGGCGATGATGCCGGCATGAGTGCGGCGAGACTCCACCTTGGGGCCGATACGCCGAGGCACACGGGCAAAGATAGCGACGAGGAAACCACGCACACGAAGCACCCCACGCTTCAAGTGCAGCATGCCTTCCAGCAAAACGTGACGGGGTTTCGTCAGCATACTGCGGGCCCTCCCTTCCGGTTGACCGCGGCGGGACAGCGAGTCTCCCAACCGGGAAAATTCCAGCGTAGAGGGAAATCGCGGCACTGCCGTGGTTTTACAGGCTGGATGCGGCAGGCGTTATCTGCACCCAGCATGATGCAGGCGCCATTTGCATCGTCAATGAGCGAAAGCCCGCACCGGTTGCGCTGCAAACGGCAGTACGTGTTGATGAAATCCTTCTCGCCCATTTGCAAGAAACCCGCGATGGCAGAAATGTCCGGTTCCGTGAGGCACACATCCCCCTCCCACCGGCAGCAGGCGCCACAGCGTCGGCAGGCGTGAATTGTGGAGTCAGGGGGTGTAGTGGACATCAGAAAATCAGAATTCCCAGGGTTTGCGCCTGGCTTCAGTGATGTGCGGAGGACGCACGTAGAGGGGCTCTGCGGGCTTGGCGGCAAGCTCCTCCCGCTTCTCAGGGGAGAGAGAAAGCCAGAAATCAATGAGCTGCCCGGCTGTTGGAACGAGGTCGGTATGCTGAAGGACGATACCGGCGCCGGCAAGCAGGGGAGAGGCTTCTCCGGATCGGATATCCTCCCCCTGTTCAACGAGGTGACGGATAGGGTCTGCGGAGTTGAAAACTTCAATATCCCCCCCGGCGCCGTAAAGCGCCCAGTCGCCACGCCGTGCATTGGAGAGCATTCGGCAGCCGGAGGAGGCGACAAGAGGCTCCCAGGAGGGAATAGACACCACACGGGAGTGGCGCACCAGAGCGACTCCAACCGCAGTGGCCAACGCTACCCGCACCCCACCGTAGCTTCCGGGGCCGGCACCGACGAGAATGAACGGCAGATCATCATCTTCTGCGAGCGATCTGAGGGCCTCCCGCAGGGCGGGGAAGAGAAAGGCATCATGGTTCCTCCCCGCCGTCCAGGCATGCTCTACAGAACATGGGGCATGCAACGCAAGGGAGGCATGAGAAGAGGAACATTCGAGGGCCAGGATATTCATGCGTGTGTAAATTGGAGAGTGACCCATTTGCCGCGAATGACTTTTCGGGTGAGCTGCAAACCGGCAGCGCAGCCGCTCCGGATGGTCTCATCCGCCTGCTCACGCAGGATACCGGAGGCGATGAGGATACCGGGATGATCCTTTACAAAGGATTGGATGATACGGGGAAAGGCGCGTTGCAAAATATTGGAGAAAAGATTCGCCACGATGACATGTGCTCTCTCCTTGGGGGCTGCTATCCAATCGAATACATCTGCTTGTAGCAGGTGAAGGGATGCAGCTCCGCCATTGCGCTCGATATTACGCCTGGCGATTTCTACGGCGTCAGGATCAAAGTCGAAGGCTACGGCGCTCTGTGCTCCGAGGCGCAGGGCTGCCAGGGCAAGAATCCCCGTGCCGCAACCGGCATCAATGAGTCGCCATGGGGTGCCGTCGCGCTTTTTTGCTTCGTCGCAGAGCAGACGCAGACAGGTAGAAGTGGTGGCATGGTGCCCGGTGCCGAAGGCGCATTCCGCCGGGAATTGCAGCAGAACGCGCCCGGGGTAGAGGCGCTGCAGGGAAGCTCGTTGTTTCTCCGCAGAGTAGATGACGAGTCTGTCACGAATGAGCAGGGGGGCAGTCTGCTCCGGCGCCGTGGCTGCTACCCAATCTTTTTCTTCTTCCTGCAAAAAGCTCCCGCCGAACGCAGAATAGAACGCCAGGAGCGTTGTTGGCTCATCGCTGTAGCAGCGCACGTCGACGTGCTCCTTCCCCGGCAGGGAGGAAAAGACAACACCCGGCAAAGAAGCGAGGCGTGCGGACCACTCTGCCTCGTCCTTCTTACGTATTCTTTTATGCCAGACCCACACAGCGGTTGAAACAATAATTTACTTCAGGAGGTTAATTTCTGCGGCAGAAGCTCCCTTGCCCTCCAGGGAAGAGATGCCGATGAAACGGAAGAAACGGGCTTTCACCGCCCGGTCAAAAGTTACCGTTTGGAGGATGGGATTGGCGCGGATATTAGGGAATTCACCCGAAGCGACCTCTTTCCATTTTTCGCCGTCAGAGCTGACCTCAAAGCGGTAGCGATCGGTCATGGCGTTGAAATCCCCATTTTGTTTAGGCAGATAGGAGAACCCGGAGAAGGAGACCTCCTCGCCGAGATTCACGATGAGTTTGTTTCCATTCCCCTGCCAGAAGGTGGAATCATCGCCATCCCAGGCCTTTGAGGCTCCCGTCATCTCGCTCGTCCACTTATCGCGGGGCAGGGGGGCAGAGGTCTCCTCCGATTCGTTGCAAAGAAGCGACGTCTCATCTACAGCAACCGGATCCGGATGGCGTAGGAGAGAGAACTCACTGATGCACGGACAGGCTCGAGAGTCGGTGATAACGAGGCGGACGCGATCGGTGGTGACAGGCTTTGCGAGTTTTCGCAGCACCTGATTTCCGATGGTCTTCCCTTCGCCGTCAACTATTTGCCAGTTGCCATCGAGAAAAGCTTCCAGACGGAATGATTTGACACGCTGCCCAAGACGAATCTGCTCACGCAGACGTACCACATCAAAAGTCGCATCCTTCGAGAGTTTGATTTCCAGCCAACAGCCTCCGGTCGTTTTATCTTCCGGACACCAGTAGCTCTCGATGTTGCCATCCGTTACGTTGGATGCCTTGAAGGCGTCATCCTTTCCACGAACTTCACTGGCTGAGGCTTCAGCGCCGGCTGCAAAATCATGAGACAGGAGCCTGCGGCGCATTTCGGCCAGGGAATTCAGAGCTGCGACATCGGCAGGATCCAACCTGCCGGAGCGATCCATGGCAAGGTTGAGAATAAGGTTGGCGCCGCGGCCCACGCTATCGTAATAAACCTGCATGAGCTGCTCGGGGGATTTCACTCTCGCGTTCTGCCCGGGGTGCCAGAACCAACCGGCTCCATTAATCGGGGTGTCTGCTTCCAGCGATATCCACTTTTCTTCCTGCTTGTCCATGTTGATCACATTCCAGCAGGGGTATTTCACAAAGCCTTTTTCAGAGCCACCCCACACGACATCTCCATGCTGAGCAGCTCCCCACACAATGCAATCGGGTTGGATTGAGCGGATGAGTTTGACGATGCGTTCAAAATTGTAATATTTATCGCTGTTGCCTATATTTCTCTTCTCCCTGGTTCCACCGTAGTAGCCATCGCCGCCGTTAGCGCCGTCAAACCACATTTCAAAAATCGGGCCGTAACTCGTCAGGATTTCGCGGATCTGCCGCTCGTAGACTCTTAAGTAGCCCGGGCGTCCATACTCTGCATTGTTGCGATCCCATGGAGAAAGGTAGATGCCGAATTTGATACCCTCCTTTTTGCATGCATTCGCAAAACCTTTGACGACATCTCCCTTTCCTTTCTTCCACGGGGATCTGGTTATGTTGTGTGTCGTTGACCCGGTGGGCCACAGGCAGAAGCCATCGTGATGTTTCGCCGTGTAAATCATACCGGCCATCCCCGCTTTCTTGAAGACTTTGGCAGCAGACTCGGGATCAAAGCCGGATGGATTGAAAAGCTCAGGCTTTTCGTCTCCGTATCCCCACTCTTTGCCGGTAAATGTATTGATGCCGAAGTGTACAAAGGCATACCACTCCATGCGCAGCCAGTTAACTTGTCGCTCTGTTGGCACAGCGCCACAAGGAGCGGGGGGCTTAACAGCAGCGAGGGAGGGGCAGGGAACGAACCCTGCGAAACAGAGCACGAGAACCCATCGGAGGATTTTCTTTGTGATAGTATGCCGGATATTCATGAAAGAGCGCGGATGCATTATTTATCCAGAAGTTGACCATCCAGTCCCTGGGCATCGTCGTAGGAGAGAATAAACAAGGAGCCATCTTCCCGAATACGACCGTAGAAGAGAGGTTTACGAGACAGGGTATTTGTGGGGGCAACCTCGATTGTGATCGTCTTTTTCTCAACTTTCTTTTCCCCAAGCGCAAGGGAACGGAACGTTGCATCAACTTCTGTTTTTTCGGAGAGCATGTCACGCACGATCTGCATACGAGGAGTAGAACTGTCAGGGGCGCCAGTCTGCGTATCTTCTGTGGGGGTGGCAAGCACGAGCTGCTCGAGGTCCGAATAGTCGGTAACCTCGAGATCCAGTTTCACTGTGAAAACAGGATCCTGCAGGGCAGCGAGAGCTTCCTCGGTGTCCTGCCGGAGCCACTGCCACACCCTCAGGTTCTGCAGATGACGTACGTAAAAATTAGTGCGGTGCGGGTTGATACGCGGGGTAACGTCTTGCCCGTCCAGTGTGCCGGTCCACGCTTCACCGATGTAGTCGTAGTGCAGCACAAGCGGAGCTTTCTGATAAGCAAGAGTGAGCGTTCTGAGAGCAGAAATCGGGAAGCTGACGAGGTTACGCTTCTTCCAATAGAGGGAGGAGGTGGAGAAGAGTTTCGTGAGTTTCAGACTTAAGCGACAGATGGTCAAGGAATCGTTTTCCATGCCAACCCAATAACGTTTGTTGCCCACGCGTTGTCTTTTGAGGCAGAAGGAACGTGGCGCCCGGTCTCGCACGAGAGGCATATCGACACCGAAGAGTACGGCCCGGATGGCGCACTCTCGGGGCTGCATAAGGAGTTCGTAATCCGGCTGATTCAGTCCATATTTCTCACGAACACTGGCAATATCCGCCGTGGGAGGGATGTCCTCCAACACATCCTCAATCGGGATAGAATGAAGGCTGTTGAGGAAAGAATCGACAATTTCGGGATCTGCTTCGGCAAAAGGAAGCCCCTCGGCAGAGAACATCCACACATCCTTCACCTGCCCCTCTGAATCGCCCGGAATACGGCGCAGGCGCAGAGGAAAACGATCGAAGCGCGAGAAGAGCACCAGCTTGTCAATATCCGCCGCAGTGATGCTGGTGAATTGTCGGGAGCGAAGTTGGGAGAGAGTGAGGGGAAGTTCCTCCAGGTATACCCACTGCTGAGCTTCACGAATGCGGATCCGTTGAGCCTTGGGGAGAACCGGCAGGGAGAGCATGGCGTTGACGACTGCCGCAAAGCCGCTACCCTGGCGCCGCAGACGCGGCTCCACCGCCAGAGTGAAGACCACGGGGCGATCACTCACAGTCGCATAACAAATTCGCCGTCCATCTGCTGGAGAATTGAATGCGGGAAATATCTTAAAAACAACGGACTTCCCGTTTTCCGGCGAAAAAGTGAGGACCTTATCCGGCTCTTCCGGAAGGGAAACAACACCCGCGTCATCAATACGGATAGCTCGCAGCTTGACAAGGCTCGATACAAGCAAATCTACAGAATCCTGCGCTGCTTCGGTCAGGCACGGAGATTGGATGATCCATGGAGACTGCCCGCTGGCTCTCTCCAAAACGAGGGGGGCAGGGGAGGGCTGCTCTTTGTTAGCGTGATCCTGAAGTTCGATGCGTAGAAGAGAATCTTCCTCGAATTGCAGGGGGTGTGGATCACGGAGTCCCCCCAATCCATTCTTGAAAAGCGAAAGGATATCGCCGCTCACGACGTGGATGCGTTTGTCTTTCCCGTAGAAATTAGTGCGCAGGTAGGTGGTGGGCAGCAGGTGTTTGCCATCTTCGGCATCTGCAAGCCATGGGGAGGAGCTTCCCAGCGTATAACGCGCCACAGTGCTCATCTCTCCATCTCCGGCGAGGACTTTAAGAGTGATGGTATGTGGGGTAGTTTCAACGCCGAACTCACGCATACCGGCACGCGTTGTATTGTTGAGCGGCAGAGTGTCCACCAATTTGGCGGCAGCAGTGAAGTCAATAATGGCTCGGGCTGCAGCGGGAGCCATGCGGTCATGAAAGGGAGCCGAGATCCACCATGAGCCATCTTTCTCTCGTGTGCACTCAATGGTGTCGTGGAGGTCCTGGATGCGCATCCAGGACACATCCTGAAGGCGAGAGAGATTTTCCTGCGGGAAGAGAGACATCCCCGGACGGAAGTGGTACCACCCTGTGAGACGAGCCAGGCTCCCGTCAATGAACAACACCACGGCCGCTCCTACACTAATGAACGTGAGGATGAGGAGAAGCAACGTGGTGACAACTTTTTTCATGGGGCAGGCTGGTTGAAACTCGTGAGGCACATATCGAAAGCTAGTGACGGCGCGTCTGCCAGAGCATAAAAGCGATCAGCAGAGCCAAAAGCGGCATGAAGAGCAGGGTTAGATATTCCAAGGCGTTGCGAGAGTGACGGTTCAGATCTATCTTCATCGTCAGGTCCTGGTTAGCGCTTTTGCCGCCGTATTCCGGCCGATTACACATCCATGCCCAGAGGGTGTGAAGGTAATCCTGCTGTTCAGTGCGAGCATTGCTGCGTTGCAGTATATCAACATTACCCAGCACTAACATGGTCGCCATATTGTTGGGCGCCTGTGTGGCTCCCTTGGTAACTACCGCCCCCAGGCAGAGAGGCCCGGGGCGGTCCTCCCGGGGATCAAAGGAGGGATCGAGTACAGGGCTGGATTCTCCGTAGTAATCAGCTGTACTCATGAGGACAGGATAGCTGGTGAGTCGCCGAAGGGATGCTTCGTTTTCATCGCCGTGTTCCAGGGTGAAAGACATGGATTGTCCCTCGATATGGGTAGTGCTGTTCCAGAATTTCTCCGTACAGTTGAGACTTTTGGGAAAGACAGCAGAAATGTCGTAATAGGCCCGCCGCCGGTCACGCAGAAGAACTCGGTCCATATTCGGGCGAACCCCTTGCTCTCGCAAGAAACGGTAGAAATACGGAAGGTTTGTGTTGGAAGGATCAAGAGCGACAAAAAGCGTGCGTCGACCATTCTCACGCTCCCAGAAATCGCGCACAACCCCGAGCTCGTGTTCCGTGAAATCAACCTGTGGAGATACGATGATGAGGCCCTCTGCATTTTCCGGCAGAGCGTCGACTTCGTTCAGATTGACCCAGGAAAGCTGGATATTGAGGGAGGAAACGATACGTCCCAGATTCTCCAACAGGCTTTGATCATCCCGCGAAACGCCTCCCTTACCTTCTGCAACGTACATGTGTCGCATATCGCCTTCTACGGCCTCTGTGATGGCGGAGCAAACGACCTCATCCATCATGAGAGCCACTGCGCGGCGAGATTCATCCGGTAGGGTTTCGTATTTGATAAATGAGGTTCCGGGGCGAATACGTACGTGTTTTCGCTCGCTTTTTTCTTCCTCAAAGGTGCGCAGAGGGGTAGTGGGATCCCTGCGGGCGTCAATGAGACACAGATCCTGCTTGAAATCGACACCGTAAATCTGTGAAATTTCACGAGCCCGGTTCGGTTGGCGCATGGGGTCGAAGCACTCCAGTTTGACCTTCCCCTTGCCGTAGCGTACGTATTCCTCCAGCAGGCTGCGCATACGAGCATAGTTAGGAGTGGAGCGCTTGAAGGCAAAGATGATGTGTATGGGTGTTTCTCGCGACCGGATGCGCTCGGAGGTCAGCACATTCACCGTGCGTTCGGAAATGGTATATCTTTCTTCCTCCGTGAGATCCTTGCGTCCGTATTCATGGCAGCCGACATAGTTGCACGCCAGAACAATGATACTTAACAGGAAGAGATTGAACCATGCCAGAGGCGAACCCTGAGGGCGACGCGCCTCAGGGTTAATTTCTTGAGAAAATTTGTTCATAACAGCATCGAGAGTAGCGAAAAAGACAAGGGCAGGGACTCAGCGCGTCCAGCGACGGTAATCGACCACTCGCTTGACTAGGGCGAGAGTGAAGAGGGCGAGGGTGAGGTAAAGGACGACCGGACGCGTATCAAGCAGTCCGCGGGAGAAAGAACTTACCTGCTCAGTGCAGGACAAATAGTGAAAGACAGGCGCTGCCGGGAATTCCCCCCAAAGCTCAGTGACACGCCCCATGAAGTAGAAGGAGATCATGAAACTGGTGCAAAGGATGCCTGCGATGATCTGGCTGCGGGTCATTGCAGAACAGAGAAGACCTACGGCTATGAAGAAGGTGCCCATGAGCGAGAGGATGGCATAGGGACCAAACCAATCGGCGAGCAAATACGGGATCTCCCCACTGGCAGTGATGCCATAGCGGTATTCCGTGTAGAGGTTCGCCAGGTGGCTCATCCACGGGTAGAGGAGCAGGGGAACCCAAAGAACGAGATAGAAGGTGTAAGCAGCCAGGTATTTGCCCAGGATAATCTGTGTGGTGGTGACGGGCGCGGTAAGCAGTCCCTCCAGTGTTCCCTGCCGCTCCTCTTCTGCGAGACTGCGCATCGTGATGAGCGGGAAGATGAAGATGAAAAAGAACCAAAAGTTGATGTTGCTGAGCAAGTAATACATAACTCCCTCCCCCGTGGCCTTGCTCATGATCTGGATGACCGCTTGCAGGCAGAAACCCAGTAGAACCATGGTGCAGGCAAGGATCACCCAGCCGAACGGCGTACCAAAGTAAACTTTCAGCTCTCGCAGGTAGAGGATGCACAGAGTGGCAAACCAGTTTTTACGGCGGCGCATACCTCCGGGCGCTTGCGCCTTTGTTTTTGGCGTTGTTTCTTCTTGTGCCATAGTCGAAAATTTGTTCAGTGAGGGTCAGGCAGGGCGGTTAGTCGTGGCGTGTCATCTCGACGAAGACTTCCTCCAGGCTCGGGATGTGGCGGTAAATATGGCGCAATGGATAACCCAGGCGGGAAATAACTGCCGCGGCTTTTTCTCGTGTATCACTCCCGGGCTCAGCGCGCACCACAAGACGCTGCCAACCGCCGGGAAGGGTGCCTTCGTAGATGATTTTCTTTACGGCGGGAATGGTACTTAATTCACGCATCACCACATCCAGATCTCCCTTGTACTCAAGGGAAACGCGCCCTGCAGCGCGCAGGCTGCCGGTAAGTTGCTCCGGTGTATCGGCTGCTTTGATTTCACCATTGTCGATGATGATGACTTTGCTGCAGATCATTTCCACCTCGCTGAGAATGTGTGTCGAAAGGAGTACAGTGTGCTCCTCTGCAAGTTCACGAATCAGCTCTCGTATCTGGCGTATCTGGTTGGGGTCTAATCCGTTGGTTGGTTCATCAAGAATCAGTAATTCCGGCGTACCGAGAAGAGCATCTGCCAGTCCAACGCGCTGACGATACCCTTTGGAAAGCGTACGAATCATGTTCTTTCGTTTGGTATTCAAACCACAACGATCGATAATTCTCCCAACTTCCGAACGGACGTTTTTGCCGTATAAGCCTTTTAGTTTTGCCCGATAAGCGAGGTATTCATACACCCGCATTTCATCGTACAAAGGTACGTTCTCCGGCATATAGCCCAGGTGCCGCCGCACCTCGAGGGGCTCATCAAGAATGTCGTATCCGGCAATGCTTGCCGTTCCGGCCGTCGGCGGCAGATACCCCGTCAACATCTTCATTGTCGTCGTTTTTCCTGCGCCGTTTGGCCCCAAAAATCCAACAATCTCTCCTTTCTCGACACTGAAATTTACATCTCGCACCGCCATGAACCGCCCGAATGCCTTGTACAGATGCTCTGTGTTGACCATGCTCATACTGCTTGCTCGCATTCTAACACGGGGCCCCGATTTTTTCAAGTCGAATCTCGCGCGCGGGCGTGCGCGAAAAAGCGGTACACGCTTCCTCCTCAATTCATTTTCATAAAATTGAATTTTGCATTACATATATTATGCGAAGTAAGAAATCGGCTTTAATAATTAAACTACAGCGATTTTTAGACTCCCTTCCCCAGTGAAGATTCACCAGATTGCGCCCTGTTTTTGGGAAAAAGCAAAGGAAACCTTTGGGGCTGGTTGAGGGAGGTTTATGGTTTGAATATGGGTTGATTCTTTCATAACGGGTTTGATGACAATCATGTTTTTTTTGAAAGTAGTGTGATTCCTTCTTGACGTGAAGCGTGGCGAAGCGTAACATAGTGTCATGGTAAAGTGTAGCCTCGTGTATGAGGGTGATTTGCACTGCACGCTGGAGCATGGTCCGTCCGGCGCACGCGTGAGCACGGATGCCCCTGTCGATAACCACGGAAAAGGAGAGTCCTTTTCCCCGACTGATCTGATGTGCTCTGCTACGGCGGCGTGCATGAGTACGATTATGGGGATTTATGCACAGGAACATGGGTTGGATTTGCAAGGGATGCGCGTGGAGGTGGTCAAGGAGATGAGTGCAAATCCGCGAAGGATAGCACGTATTTTGATTGATATCTACATTCCGCTTCCGAAGGACACCCCGCATCGGGAGGCTCTGCTGGATTGTGTGGCGGGGAGCCCGGCCATGCGAAGTTTGCATCCGGATATCGAGGTGCCTGTCGTCTGGCATTGGAAGGATTAAAGAAGAAAAGGAATGGATCGCCGCGCCTACATCTATATCGTCACG
Source organism: uncultured Akkermansia sp. (assembly GCA_947631435.1). Lineage (GTDB taxonomy): Bacteria > Verrucomicrobiota > Verrucomicrobiia > Verrucomicrobiales > Akkermansiaceae > Akkermansia. The sequence continues at coordinate 10,360 of CANRLM010000024.1, read as the reverse complement.
CCACTGTTCGTTTTTTTGAACTGCGGAGAGCTACTGGTTGCGCGATTGGGATCGGCGTTGGCGCTGGTGGTGGCGAGTGTTGCGATGGTCGTGCTCTGGGGGGCTGTCTGGGTCAGGCTTTGCCGGCAGCAGTTGCGACCGGAGTTTGCAGTTCTGAGTATTTTGCCTCAGCTGGTTTTTTACGTGTCCCAATACACGCAGACGCTGGTGTTCTCAGAGACGCCATTTTGGGGAACGCTGTACGCGCTCATGTGGCTGGGATGTTTGGGAATAGCGATTGTGACAGCGTTGCCTGACACTAAGGGTGCCAGCCCCTGGCGAGACCCAATTTTTCTTCTCCTCATTCCGTTGACTACTTTTTGCACAGTCAGCGGATTCTTGCAGTATTATCCATATTTTTCATCCTCAATCTAAATAAACGAAACCACGAATAACCATCATGCGCACTCTTACGCTAGTCCTAATTGCCTGCAGTTGTATCGGAAGCTTTGCCTCCGCCGCGTCCGGCGTACGCATTCATCGCCTGGGCGATCCTCCCCTGCCGCCACGGTCTGTGGAGGAGATGCAGCGTCCCTCCCGCAGTTTTTCTTTCTTCCGCCGGGGTACCCGCGCCCGTACGGTCACTTCCCCCGTGCGGCGGCGCACTAGTGTGCCGCTCGCCGCTGATAGAGCTCCCGAAGCTCCAAGACCGGTCCCGGTTGCGCCGAAACAACAACCCGTCGTCTCCCGAACAGTTGTCCCGGCGGTTGAAACTCGTCCTGCCGAGCTGCCGGTCGCCACGAGACCTGTCGCAAAGGTTCCGGTGGTGACAACAACAGCTCCCGTTACCCCGGCTCCGAAGCACAACGTCACTCCCGCTCCGGCCCCGATCGCACGCCCTGCCTCTGAGCAGCCTGCGGAGACGCGTTCGAGTCGCCCGCGGCGGCGTCTGCCGATTGCTCCTATCTAAGAGGGAGAAAAGGGATTTCTATTTTGAGCCCCGCAGCTGCGCATGCCAAAGCAACGCCTGGATGTTCTTTTGCACGCTGCGGGGTTTGCTGTGTCCAGAGAACAAGCGCAGCGGCTCATTTTGGCGGGGGAGGTCACGGTGGGTGGTAAGCAGGTCACCAAGCCAGGCACGAAGGTGGATGACTCCCTGCCCTTGGTCGTCAAGACACCGCCACCCTTTGTGAGCCGCGGCGGGCTGAAACTGGCCGGAGCGTTGAAGGTTTTCCCGGTGGATCCTGCGGGAAAGGTATGCCTGGATATCGGTTCATCCACCGGTGGGTTTACGGATTGCCTGCTCCAGCATGGCGCTGTCCGTGTGCACGCAGTGGATGTAGGAACTAACCAGTTGGTGTGGAAGCTACGCAGTGATCCCCGCGTCATTGTGCGGGAGCAATTCAACGCTCGCTACCTCACCCCGGATGACCTTGGCGAAAAAGTGCAGCTTATTGTGAGCGATGTCTCTTTTATTTCGCTTACCAAAATACTTCCGGCGGCTTTTTCCTGTCTTGAGGAAGGGGGAAACATCATTGTGCTGGTCAAGCCCCAATTCGAATTGCAACCGGAGGATATCGGCCCGGGGGGCATTGTGCGCAATCCCGCCCTGCACGAGCGCGCCGTAGAAAAAATTCACCGTTTTGTCACAGAGGAGCTGCATCGCTCATGGATGGGGGTATCCCCTTCCCCCATCACCGGCATGGAAGGCAACAAGGAATTCCTCGCCTGGCTGCGCTAGAATCCTCGTACCATTATTGGGCCGGCTTGCTCAGTAAATCGCGTACCTTGTCATAATCCTCATCGCGTTTCTCGGAGTACAAGAGTGTGTACACAAAGGAGGATCGTTTGTGGTAGGCTTCTCCGTGGTTATCAGCAAGGGAGGCGGCTGTTTCACCGTTGGGCCGTGCCAGGCTCGCATCTGCACCAAGTTGTAAAAGCTTTTCGACTGTTTCAAAATTGCCGCGCATTGATGCGAGCATCAACGGAGTGTAACCGGTGTTCTCGCGAGCATTAACATCCAATCCTGCCCGCACCAGCCGCTCCGCACACGCAGGCATTCCACTCCATGCTGCCCAATGCAGCGCGGTGAAGCCGTCCTGATCCTGCTCATTCACACGAATCCCGGGCACCTTGAGCAGCTCATTCAGGTAAAACAGGCGGGTCTTGTCCTTCTTAAGAGTTTCGTCCGGGTTGTTGTAATTTACATAAACGCTCCACATGAGTGGGGTTCGTCCGGTATTGTCATGCGTGTTGATAAAGTCTTCATGGTTCTTCATGCCGCTTTTCAATTCGCGGGCAAAGGGCTCGTCTACATTATTTTTCACATCTTCCTTGCGGATGAGTGATACTAGTGAATCAGTCGTCGATTTGGTTTCAAAAACCTCCATGACTTCCTTACTCAGATAGCCCAGCACCCCCATGGCCGCCATCAGAATTACCATATCTTGAAGGATCGGCCCCCAATGAATGTTGCGTTTTCCGGATTTTTCTCTCGTTTTCGTGTCCATGAGAAAATTAATGTTATGCCTGGGCTTCTTGAGTAGCAAGTTCCTTCCGTTCTTCATCTTCATCCGGCACATCTTCCTCCGGATGATCGGAAACAAACATATCCTTGGTCAAAATGATGGCCAGGGGCGAAATGACAGCCATGATCAGATAGATTGTCCACATGAACTCCGGCGAGCACCAGTAGCTCACATGTCCCGTATCAATTTTCGCAGCAATGCCGTCATAGCACATGTACGACACGAGCAGGCCGCCTACCACGCCGTTAACCGGTTTTGCTATGAACATGGGTAAGCCTGCCAGAGACATATAGGAGGCCACCTTGTCCTTGGGGGCAACGCGTGCCACATATTCTGAGAAACGCGGGCTGAAAAGCAATTCACCAAAGGCAAAGATGATGATCTGCAGGAAGATGGCAATGAAGTACGCCTGACTTACGGTATCGATACCGGGGAAAATAAAATAGCTTTCCGGAGGAATGGCCATCAGTATCAAAGAGGCCGCCGAGATCGACATACCCCATATCATCAGCTTAACCGTTGAAAAATACTTGAGGATCGGGATGATCACGATAAGTCCCGTGATGATGATGAACGGGTTGAGCGAGTTCATGAAACCAAGCTGAAAGTCGTCCCCTATCGTGCGCGTGTAATACTGCGGCATGATCATGAACTGGAGAGTAAACACCAACCGCACTCCCAGGGTGAGCACGAGAAACACCAGCAGCTTCTGAAACGGTCGCTCTCGTATTACCTCGCCTATCAGCTGCAGCGGCCGCCGCGACGACGCCTTTTCCGTGGTAATTCTTTCTTCCGGCACAGCGTAGAAGTTCTCATTCACGAAACGCGTGAAAAGGAAGGCAATCACCTCACAGCATGTGCCGAAGTTCACAACCATCTGGAGTCCCTCCGGTCCGGACCAATGCGCACGAATGGGATCCACGATTGCCACCCCCGCCAGAAGTGCGCCGATATTCATGAAGAGATAGTAAAAGTTGAACCCGGTGGGTCGTGCGCGCAGTGTGGTGAAGCGACGGACAGAGGTGGAAATGCACGGGCTCATGAAGGCGGAGCCAAAGCTCATAATAGCGATACCGGCGATGACGATGTAGCGCGAATGATCCTGAGAGAGATCAAGCAGGCGCATTCCAAAATCCGAGCCGAGTCCCAGGATGAGGCGGCCAAGGATGAGCATACTGAAACCCACCAGGTAGGTACGCTTCAAGCCTATGATGTCGCAGATGGTGCCCACGGCAAATACGAACAGAGAGAGGAACAAGGTATACATCCCCACCCAGAACGGCGCGTCCGCATCCCGAAAGCCACAATAGTCTTTCAGAAACAAAGCGAATACGATAATGAGCGTAAAGTACGCCAACCCATCGAAGAATTGAATGAAATTAGTCAGCCAGAAATTAATGCCACATTCCTTCAGTACCCCAAATTCGGAAAAGTACCGCACAATTGGGTTGCCGCTCTGCGGGGTTTCGTTCGTCGTTTTGCTCATAGTGCCTTGTTCTCCTCTGAAAGTTAGTCAAGCACGGCACCCTTGCTGGCGTTAGTGGCTAGTTTTCGGTAGCGCTTCAGCCAGCGGCTGGGTATGTCCTGCATGGTGGGGTTCCATACCGCGCGGCGAGCGGCGATTTCCTGCTCACTGAGTTCTGCCGTGATGCTGCGCGCCGGGATGTCGATACTGATGATGTCGCCATCCTTCAGCAGACCGATGAGTCCTCCCTCCGCCGCCTCCGGAGAGACATGACCGATGCAGGCGCCGTGCGTCGCGCCGGAGAAGCGGCCATCCGTGATGAGCGCAACGCTGTTGCCCAGCCCCTTGCCCATGATGTAACTTGTAGGCGCCAGCATTTCTTGCATGCCGGGCCCTCCTTTCGGCCCCTCATTGCGAATGACGACGACGTCTCCGGGTTTCACCTTGTCCGCCAGAATGCCCTCGCATGCAGCTTCCTGACTCTCAAAAATAACAGCCGGACCACGATGCACGAGCATCTCAGGCAGCACCCCTGCTTTTTTCACAATGGCCCCCTGCTCCGCCAGGTTTCCAAAAAGGACGGCCAATCCGCCGTCCTTTGAGTAGGCATTTTCCACAGTATGGATGACTGCGGGATCCTGCGTGGAAAGACCCTCAATCTGCTGACCGAGGGTCTTGCCGGAAACTGTCGGTACCTGAGTGTGCAATGCTCCGGGGATTTTGTTGATTTCAGCAAGGATCGTCATGATACCGCCCGCGCGCAGCACATCGTGCATGTGGTAACGGGAGCTCGGTGCCACTTTGCAGATGTTGGGCGTGCGCTTCGAGATTTCATCGATGCGGTGCAGGTCGTACTCCAGTCCCGCCTCGTTCGCAAAAGCAAGGGTATGCAGCACAGTATTGCTGGAGCCTCCCATGGCCATGTCGCAGGTGAAGGCATTGTCGATACTCTCCATGGTAACGAGCTCCCGCGGGAGAGGACCGCCCTGCTTGGCCATCTCTACCGCACGGCGAGCGGCGGCGCGCCACAGTTCCTCACGCTCCTTGCTCGTGGCGCCGATAGTTCCGTTGCCCGGCAGAGCCATACCAATCACCTCGCAGAGGCAGTTCATGGAGTTAGCGGTAAACATCCCGGAGCATGATCCCGCTCCCGGACAGGCGTGGCACTCCACATAGTGCAACTCATCCTCAGAAATCTTGCCCGCTGTGCAGGCAGCGACAGCTTCAAAGACGCTGTTGAGATCCAGGTCTTCACCATGCCTCCCCTTCCCCACGGCCATGGGACCGCCGGAGCAGAAAATGGTAGGAATATTGCAGCGAATTGCTCCCATCAGCATTCCCGGTACAATTTTATCGCAGTTCGGGATGCAGATGCAGGCATCAAACGCATGCGCCGAGAGCATCGTCTCCACGCTGTCGGCTATCAGCTCTCGACTCGCCAGAGAAAACTTCATACCCTGGTGCGCCATTGCAATGCCATCGCACACCCCGATAAGGTTGAACTCAATCGGCGTCCCACCTGTCTTGCGCACCTCCTCCTTGATGATGTTCGCCACCTTGTTGAGGTGCACGTGCCCCGGGATGACCTCGTTGAACGAATTGCAAATCGCGATGAAAGGCTTCTTGATGTCCTCATCCGTCATCCCCGTCGCACGCATTAAACTCCTGTGCGGCGCCCGCTCGATTCCGGCTTTTGTTCTATCCGACAGCATAGCGCAGTGATTCTAGCATATCCCTGCCCCGTTTTCCAGTTATTTTTTCGGAGCTGTTCTGTAACTTGTTTACTTGTATTCGGGTATGGCATTTAACTCTGCCGGCGCTCTCTCCTAAATAAAGCTTGCACGGCTGCCCCTTTTATGCTTCAATTCCCCTGCATCTTCCCGCGCGCACGTGGCGAAATTGGTAGACGCGCCAGTTTTAGGGTCTGGTGGGTAACTCCCGTGGAGGTTCGAGTCCTCTCGTGCGTAGCTCTTCTCTCCTCTTTCCTCCTGCCTCGTGGGAGTCAGGTTGTTTGTTTGTTCTCCCTGTCGGGCCAACATCACCCGTAGGTTTCGATGAGGTAGCGGATAAAAGCGGGATCATCGAAGTTGACGTTGCCGGTATCCTTTTCGTTAAGCTGGGCAAGCTCTTTCATCTCTTGCTCGCTGAGAGCGAAATTAAAGATATCCGCATTTTCTCGCATCCGCTGCGGATGGGTTGTCTTGGGGATGATGATAAAACCATGCTGGAGCAGAAAACGCAGGGCCACCTGGGCAGGGGATTTGCCGTGCCGGGCGCCGATAGCAGCCAGAGTCGGGTGAGTGAAAAGACCATTGCGCCCCTGCCCCAGCGGACTCCACGCCATGAGTTTGGTGCCGAAGTTGGACAGAACCGACTCTATGCCACGCTGCTGGCTGAATACATGCGCCTCCAACTGGTTGACCGCCGGCGGCACTTCCACATGTAGTGCCAGATCCACGAACCGTCCAACCTGGAAGTTTGATACTCCGATGGCGCGTACCTTCCCTGCGGACAGCGCTTTTTCCATAGCGCGGTAGGTGCCATAGTAGTCCCCGTATGCCTGATGGATGAGCAACAAGTCAATGTAATCCGTGCGCAGCTTACGCAGTGATTCGTCGATAGATGCCATCGCCTTCTCCTCTCCGGCATTGGAAATCCACACCTTCGTCGTCAGGAAAATTTGCTCGCGAGGCACTCCACTCTCCTGCACTGCCGCGCCCACGCCCTCTTCGTTGAAATACGCCTGCGCCGTATCAATCATACGATACCCTGCTGCAATTGCCTCCAGCACACAGCGCTTGCATTCATTCGGCGCCACCTGGAACACACCGTACCCCAGCTGCGGCATCTCCACTCCGTTGTTTAGTGTTATTGTATTCATGCTCTTCATACTATCACCTCAAGGAGCTTGAGCGCAATCGAATTCTCCATCTTTTGTTCATTTGGAGATGACTCCTCCCCTAGATGGACGCTTCATGGGAGAACCGCGCTCTTTCGGGGAAAGAGAGCTTCGGTTCATTTACCGGGATTTAAAGCTCTCCCTGTGACTCCATTTGGACTGTTTGGCAGTACATTTGCCGCCTCTCCACACAACGGGAACCCGCCCCTGACCTGCGGAGTCAATCCCTCTGCGAAGGAATAGATAGCGTCTTATAAATTGAGGAACTCAATCACTTCGTCGACATGTCCCTTCACCTTCACTTTGCGCCATTCTTTGACGATGTTCAGGTGCTCATCCAACACAAAGGTTGAACGTTCGATGCCCATGTATTTGCGTCCATACAGCGATTTTTCGACCCATACACCAAAGGCGTCGGCAAGGGTGTGCTCAACGTCGGAGAGCAAGATAAAATTGAGGTTTTGCTTTTCCTTGAATTTCAAGTGACTCTTCACGCTGTCCGGACTCACCCCGATGACGGTTGCATATTGGGTCAGTCTGTTGATGTTGTCCCTGAAGTCGCATGCCTCCTGCGTGCAGCCGGAGGTGTTATCCTTGGGGTAAAAGTAAAGAATCACCCTCTGCCCTCGAAAGTCACTCAACGAGAATTCCTTCTCCTTGCCGTCTTGATCAATGCCTTGTAATCGGAGGTCTTTCATATTGCTTCAAGTCTGCTCCCGCAGCTCCGGAGCCACTTTAACACAGGAGACGACCTCCGCGCAAGTCTCGTGAGTGGTCAAACTCCGAAAAGACACGTCTTAAAAAGCGGATGTGCTTAAAATCCAGGCTCTGTCCTACCACAGTGTTGATTTTTTTCACAGAACTAGAATAAAGCAAGAAAACAATGACCGAAAAAAACATAAACAAACTCTTACGAGACATAATAAGCAGAGAAGTTTCAGAAAGTCTTTTAGAGAAAGTGACTATGACGTTTGCGCGAGGGTACATCCCCTTTTTTATCCAGGAGTTGGCGACGCTGCGCTACAGTCCCTTTTTTTGACAGCCAATCAGGCTCGAACTCCTTCTTTCCCAAGAGTCGTTCAAGGTTGGCAATGCGCTCTCCATCTCACTTTTGCGTCCCCCTCGGCGGAAGCATTCACCCAGAACCTTCTTGGCTTGTTTCTTCCAGTCTTTCACCAAATCTGGACTAATGCCATACTCCGGAGCTATCCGAACATGAGTCTTTGCTCCGCTCAGGGCTTCCAACGCCACCTTTTCCTTGAACTCAGCGCTGTAACGCCCTCTCTTGTGGATGTTTTCGTTTTGCATGCGCACGTGTTGGTTGAATTACACACGCCTGTTATGTTGCACAAGCAAAAGGGGGCTTAACCTATTTGTCTTAAATTCAGGCACCACTATATTCGCACGTGCTGTCACCAGCATTAAAGCCTCATTCCGGCAAATAACCCTCTCGTTTTTATTATATCCCCAGTTAGGCATCGGGAGATAATATCGTGAGGACAACCTGCCCTATGGCTTAAGCACCGAATTATACCCGGCTGCATGTTCAAAGGCTCCTGACATTTCCTCTTGCTGAGCTGCCGGGATTCCCATATTGATAGCAATGCTTCGCCAGCCTGATACAGCCCGGGCTATAGGAATAAGTAACTCCTTGGCCTCTCTGGGGCGTAAGTAAAAAACATCTGCGTGTTCACAGAGTAGTTTGAGGGAAGCTGTATTGTCCCCATCCACGATATCCATGGAAAGAGTATGTCCTTTGACATGCTCCGGAGTTGGGTTGACATCGAACAGCGGCGCCAGTTGCCATCCTTTACGTTCCACGCGCAGGAAACCGTGATTTCGTGGATGATCATCTACGTTGGTCACCATAATGCTCAGCGCTATGCGGCGCCAAAGTTCTTTCAGATCTGCCCTGGGATTGGCCGTGTACTGGCTCATATATTCCGCCAGCTCTGTGTAGGAGTGAACCTCTCCGTCCTGCGCTTGCAGCATCGTCATAGCGGAAATGTAAGGCAGACGTCTACCACTGAGGCTGCGATCAAAGCGGCGGCTCAGAAAAACACTCTTACCACGTGCCGGGCGTTTGAGACTGAACTCCGGAACTCTTATCCCGGCTTTGGCTGCGATTGTCATGGCAACAGCCTCCCATGCTACGACATCGTATTCCTGCTGGGAGTTACTGAACTTGGCCATATAGAGATTGCCTTGCTCATCCTTTACGCTAGCCTTGGGCCATGCACCACCCAGGGAAGAACCGGGATTCAACAGCATGCGTAATTCTGCCGGTGTTGCGGTGTCGCGGCAGAGGTGTTCCGCAGCATGATGCAGCGGAAGCAGATCAATAATTGGCGGAATGCTTGCCCCCTCTTCCGTGTGCAGGAATGTAGCACCTCCATCGGTAGAATAACACAGAGCACCCATGCGGGTCCTATCATTTACCCCAAGCAGATAGTGCTGCTCCCCCAAGGCTCCGCTCACCGTCGGATATCCCGGCAGACCTTTGCGGTGTGCCTGTTGTATCAGTCGGCGGCCCCATCTGTCCGGAGCACTATCGCTCATGCTGCCAAAAAGCGCTTGTCCCGGGGCAGTATGGTATTTTCCCCGCCCCAGCGGAAGCATAGGCTCCAGCTCGTAGCTGTGCGGGTGGTTCAGCCACTCCTGGCTGTATTCAAAACTGGCAGAACCCTGACGGCGGTAGTGTATCCACAATGTCCCGACCCGGATGCAGTCTGCTCCGGGTTGCAATAAATCGGTATACACCCCTATCTCGGTATCACCGGTCATAGCGCTTGTTTACGATGTTCTTTGGCATTTGTTCTGCTTCCAAACCTAATCCTACGGCATCGTGACGCGCATCAAAAGCATCGCTCAGGCGATCAACAAGGCCCAGCGCAAAGATGACCGCTGCATAGCTACTCATGGACACCCCGGAATCTCCCTTTTCAATGCGGTACAGCGTTGCTCGCGATATACGCGCACGCTCCGCCAGCGTCGTCGTTGATATACGCCGACGACGCCGGGCATCTCGCAAATCATTTCCTATCTTCTTCAGGGCTTTCACAGCTTGCGGATAGAGTGGCCATCTCTCGTTCATGATGCATGATTATGTCTCATATCTGAGCAAAAAGCAAGAGTTTTTAGTCAGATATAGAACAAAATATGGATCGCAAAATTAAATGCAACAGGTTTTTGGCACAAAAAAGTGTGCTAAGAATTCAAGGCATGCTCGAGTAATTTCTCTAATACAAACCTGGACACTATGAACCAGGACACCCAAACACATTGTAACCCCGTTGCTTTCTGGATGAATCGCTATCCTCGCCGCCTCTTCAATGGACTTAGCTCCTGGCACATGGCTAAATCTTTCCGGCACTACTTCACCCCCACTCTGCATGATCCTTAACACAGGAGGCTACCTCCGCGCAAGTCTCATGAGCGGTCAAACTCCGAAAAGATACGCCTTAAAAAGCGGATGTGCTTAAAATCTAT
>CANRLM010000023.1 GCA_947631435.1 uncultured Akkermansia sp. | reverse complement strand
TAAAATGCTACGCTCTTGGGTGACCGTTTATTTTGAGGCATCGGCCTTCGGTGACTTTTTCTTTTGAGGCATTACGGCTCCATCCGGGTCTGTGTCCTGTTCCTGTAAAGCGTCTGCTGCATATTCTCCCGATTTACTTAAAGCAATCACAGCAGGCTCGTTCAATTTGGCAGAAATATGTTCGCAAATTTTGACAACATACTCTGCTTCACTGAACAGGGCAGCAAATCGCTCCCATTCTTCCCTCACTGGGGAAACTACCGATATCTCATTGGAGCTCACAATCCTTTTAGCCTTGAAAGCGCTTCTTGGCTACAACGCTGTATATCTATCTCAGTAAGATAGCTACCAGAAGAAAGATTGACATTGCCTCTCGACACGAAAGCCACCGCCTCACGGACAGATTGCTCGTACAAAGCATTGAATTCTCTTTTACAATCTTCAACCGTTTTCACCTGAATAGGAGAAAAAAGAAACTGAATTATTTTCTTTATCATACGGGAAAAAGGTTAAAAACAAGATATAGCGGATAGGGGGAAGAAACAACCAGTCTCTACTTACCTCGCTGTCGACCTCTTAACACACATTTCCCACCATGGCAGATAGGAGGAGACCGGACAGTACGCGCAGAGTTTCATAAAATACGAGAGGAGAGCCTTGCCGCAGCTACCGATAAACCCGTTTCTGCAACGCTAAGTCCTGGATAACCCAATTTTCATCGAGGGTCAAGACAAATTCAGCTTTTATCTGTGGATTGTGCATTGCAAAATGAAAGGCAACAGGACAACAGAACAAAGGAGAGGGGCTGGATGCATAATCGTGGAGAAGGAAAGCTCCTTGCATATCTCTTTTTGAAAGAGATGTCCACCCTAAAATGAATGAAATTATTGAAAATCAATAGACACGTCTCTCTTCCTCCACTAAGAATAGAAGGGGTGCTCGCCTTTTTCATTTGCTATAATGCGTTATATTATATTTATAATAAACATAATATAAACAAATAAAAGTATATCTCATTCAAAAAGAGATATACTCGCGCGCGTAGCTAACAAAAGGACGCAATGAGTGACGAACAAAAACTGACTACCAAAGGAAAGCGCATCTATTTTGTAGAGTTCTTGCGAATATTTCTCATACTAAGTGTTGTATTGGGTCATGTAGGAAGTAGAATCGACCAAGAATTGGGCGTTTCCATACGCATGTTATTCCACACAAATACATGGGCTACACAATTCGCAGTAGAATGTTTCTTCATCATCGGTGGTTTTTTCTTATACAAAACGATCGATGAAAATAAGTTTACCAAAGTAAGTACCCATATAGGGAATCTATGGTTGCGTCTTATGCCCGGTATCATCTTTTTCTACGTGATTCTCGTTTGTATAGGATCTCAGGAATGGTGGAATTTCCCTTTCTGCTTTTTCCCAGCAGAAGGATATGGTTTACCAGGTCAACTTGTTGGGTATGGTGATTGGTTCGTTGGAGTCTATTTCATAGCAAGCTGTTTTTTCATTGCACTATTTTCTCAAAATCGCGAGAGCGCATGGAGATGGGTATGCGTAATCATGATTCTCTGTTGGTGTCTCCAAATGAACTCCAAACCTCAGAAAGGGTATGGTGTTGGTGGTATGTTTTTCGGTTTGCTAGCATTGGGAACCGTGAGGGGTTTTAGTTGCATGGCTCTTGGATTGGTGGCAGCGTCCTTGAGCAAACAATGGATTTATTTGCGTAGGACTCTCCCCCTACGTCTCTTCTCTACTATGATGGAAGCAGTCGGCCTATTCATGCTTTTTAGCTACATGTATCGGACTTCCTTGGTGCATTATCGCCCTATTGCAGTCGAGCTTATATTCGCAGTAGTTCTTGTTTCCGCTTCGCATAGTTGGGGATACATCACATCCTTTCTCAACCGGATTAGTGGCATTACGTACCTTTCCCGCTATACCTACTCCATTCTACTTGCTCATAGCGTACCTTGCCATTACTTCTACGATAATCACAACTTGGGGATGAATCCGCATTCATGTTCTTTAATCATTGCAGGGGCACTTATCCCGTTAGTACTTATTGAATACCATTTTGTCGAAAAATGGCTTGTACCAAGGCTCAAACTGTTCTTCGCCAAAGAGCCAACAGTATCATAAGACTCTTACTTCTCTTGTGCATTGCAAAATTCATTGCATCACAGAACGCAGGTTGAGTGCCATGACAACTGCCGCATTGCCTAGTCATGCCTTTGCTATTGAAAAAACAAACGCCTTGCTTTCCTATGAACAAACTATTCCTTTGATTGCATTTGTTCAGTTATAGTCTTTTCAAGTTCGATCAGTGACTTTTTAAAGCCCATCAAACTGTTCCCTTGTTCGGAGATTTTCTTGTTCATTTCCCCACGCAGGATAGCACAGATGTTGGTGTAGAGAATGTGCTCATAATAGGGCGTTTGCCGTGCCACATCCCACCATTCGTCAGCTCCCGTCACAAGAGGTGTTCGCCAAGGCTTTTGGTTAGCAGCCCAGTGGATAATTTTACGATTTTTTCTGTCCAAAAGAGCTTTCTTGCGATACTTGAGGGGCAATTCGTTCAGATTGTACGATACTAACCCGTTCCATTCGGAATCAACGTAGTGGATATGTCCTTGGCATACCATGTTGATGGCGCACTGATCATGAAAGTGCATGGCAGGGTTCTGCGCTGCCTGCAGTAGCTTTTCTTGCACGTTTTGCTCACGCATCGCCCGGAGGTTGAGCAGCAGCACCCCTGCGTTGACGTAATTTTCCTTCGGTCTTCTGATACCGAGAACCTTTGTAAAATATTTTGTAAGATTCGGCGTCTTCATCAGTCGCTCCCGTTCCAACAGTCCAATGATGCCATAATCCCAGCGACAGGCAGCAATCCAATTGTCCCCCATATCCGTCGCATACAAATCAGCCACATCCGTACGCATCAAGGTATCGGCATCAAGCCAGAGAATCTTATCGTATTCAGGGAAAAGGCTCGGAGCAAACAGGCGGTACCAGCTTTCGACTGAGAGGGACTTATAGCCGGGTGCAAAATTGTAACCAGTCATGTTTACAGGCATCTCCATGAATTTTAGTCGAAAGCTCCCTGACGATTCACGCCCAAACTGATCAACGATACGCCCAAGCAGCTCTCGGTTCCGTTCGCTCAAGTCGTGGTACAATACGATGAGTTCGTACTCCCGTTTCCCCGCGTGCTCCATTAGGCTCGCCAGAGCTACTCCCAAATACGGCGCATACCCGTTGTTCACTGCAAATAGCACTGCTACATTTTCTTTGCCTGCCGACGCTTTTTTCTGAGGGAGGGTTCCCTTCACGGGGCGTTTCTTTGTCGGGATTTTCTTTTTCGTGTTCATTGATGTATCGTGTTCATTGATGTAGATTACGAATTTGCCTCTCCTTCGATTTCCACCCCTTGATCTCGGCTTAAATATGCTCTAATTTTCGGCACTAAATACTTCTCAACTAGATGGTATTCAATAACACCTAACAAAATACCCCCCCTACAACCATAATCGACTTATTATAAGCGGAAAAACAAGAAAACGAGGACTGCTTTACACAAGTGAGCATCACGGCATGCCCCACAAGAAAGGGATAGGAATAACGGGAAAAGTTTTGAATCCAACTCATCCGATTGAAAGCCGCAGAAATATACCCCCAACTGAGGGCAGTAGAAATCATCAGTAGAGTAAGTACTAGTTCAGCCTCGTAAATGGAAAATCGAAAGGAAGAAGTTCTAAACATATGGTTAAAAAGTAAGTAGAATGCGGCTATCTCAAAACAGCTTGCGACAATTCGAAATAAACATCCCCTACTGAGAAGAATATGCCCGCTGACGTATGAAGCTATCATTCCTAAACTCATGCATGCGATCCCCCGGCAGATACCTGTTGTAATCAGAGTATAATAAACCTGGTCAACGGAATTGGAATAACGCACAGGGTGGGCATGGATTTGCAAGGATAGAGAAAAATAGGCTAATACCCCAACTAGAACCCACGCAAACTTTTCCGAGTAATTAAAGAGTCCAATCCACAAACAACTTACTAAAAAATAAACACATACAAACCATTCTGAATTCCATATGACCTCCCGAGCAAGACCAGTGCCAGGAATAAAGAACAAGAGATCAACTACTTTCCACCAAGAACAACTTCCTAAGCAAAGCAAAATTGCGAAGGCGAATAAAAGGGCAGGAAGCAAGCGCATCCATAATTTTTGTATGTGTTCAAAAGCGCTTCCTCTGCGTTTAATGATGGATTTGTAAAGAAAAAATCCTGAAATAATGAAAAAACCTTCTACTCCGAAACCAAGATTGGATGTCGCTCCAAACAATTGATGAAGATCTTTCAATAAATTAGTATTTATCTGCTTGCCAATGTGCGCGAATATAATCCCCGATATAAAAAAGATTCTCAGAAATTCAACCATGTAGAGCCTCTTTGACTGACTCTTTTTAACGGTTAATGAATCTTCGTGTGTCATATATTTATAGCCTTCAGAAATTCCATTATACGGTGCCACGAAAGTTTCCTCCTACACTTTCTCCCACAGTCTATTTTTGAGCCATCCTCGAGTGACTTCGACATCCAATTGGGTATGAACATCCCGTCCGGTTACCCATTCGCGAACGATGGGTAAGCATTTGTCTCCCATCCACCACCAGCAAGCGGGACCTGTTTTTCCCCGTTCACACGCCATCATTGCCTCATACCGTACCGTCCATGGCCCTTGATCGTAGAAGTAGATCTCCGGATAACTCTGACGATTCGTATCCACTCCTTTGAGGTCCATGAAACCTTCAAGGAAACCCTGCTCGTTGATCTGCATAGCTCGATAAGGATGATCATCTTGAGCCTGCCATACAGTCATACATGACGTTGCTTCGGGATTCTCTTGGAGTTTTTTGATTGTTTGATCAATATCAGCCCCTCGATTGTAGGCTGTATTGCCAAGAAGGATTGTTACAAACCCAATTTCCTCTCCCAAGATTCTTCGAGCTTCTTTTGCTCCGTGAAGAATGGCATCCCCATGATTGGTGAACGCTTGTGCCAACTCGGCAGGTCGCTCGATGACAACGGCTTCGTATTTTCGAGCTTCGGCAGCAATAAGAGGGCATTCCGTGGAGACGAAAACCTCATCGACTAGCGTGGCTTGTTTGGCTGCTGCGAGCTGCCAGCCAAGAAAGCTCTTACCCTCCACTTCAATCAGATTTTTGTTTTTTATGGAGGTATTGCCTCCTTTTGCGGTAATGAGAACAATGTTTTTCATAGTTCAACTGCAGTTTTTATGGTTACACTAGCGGGGAAATCAGTCATACATCCGGGTATTTTAACGGCGATAAAATGAGTTCCGCACACCGCGGCTGCGTGAAAGTCAGCCATGGCATCTCCGATGAACAGACACTTTTCTGCATCAAGCGCATACTTCTCGCAGAAAAATCTGACCCACTCTTCTTTTTTTGAAGGAGAGCCTCCTACATCTGTAAAAAAATTCTCAAGTCTTCTCGCCCTCACAATGTCCTTCATTTCCTCCGTTGGGGTGCCGGATACGACAAAGAGCTTCGTCTCTTTTTGAGATTCCGAATGAATGGTTTCCACGGCACCTGGGACATAGGGAGCACGTATCACTTTTTCTTTGACAAGCGACGAAAACTGCTGCACGAGTTCCTGAAGCTTCCTGTCGTCAATCTCTTCTCCTAGGTACTCCCGATAATAGAATTTAAACTTTTCATACCGGCTCATGCCACCATTCTTCAGGTGGTGAGCTTTGACCCTTTGCTGCACGGTTTCTCCGTACTGTCGGAACATTTCGCAAAAGGCGTCCGTCTTCACATTGACAGAATCCGTAATGACTCCGTCCCAATCAAAGAAAATGGCATCATACTTCAAAGGCTCTCCTAATTGCGCGATGATTTGACAGGGAGCGCCATCACAATCTTCCACAAACAAGGGTGCTACAATCAGCTGTTGGATGTGAGCATCTCCAAGGCGCGACAAATCCATATCTTCCACGATCAGTATTTCCTTCTCTCTTCCCAAAAAGATTTTATGCGCGTTTCGCCCACTTGCTTTATCCTTGTAAGCATTGATGGATATACTATCTATTCCGACAGCTTTCAGGTTGGGGAAATGGGAGCAAAGGTAGGATGCTGTACGCTCGCTGATGCCGTGGTTTTCGCTCGTATAAGTCGCTTCGTGACGGTGCTTCCATGCTCCCGTCTCGATAATCAGGAAATCTACATTCTCAGGAATATCCGGCAAATCGTCTGGCTCCACATAGCTGTTAGTCGAGTTCACCCGTGCAATCGCCACATTTCTGTAGATAAAACGTTCTATGCTGTAGTCTGTAATTTTCTTTCCATTCTCAAAAACGTGGCTGGGAACATCTATGTGGGTGCCCACATGACCTTTAAACCGAATCTCCTTTTCCCGATTCTTGAAAGGCAGTACCTGAATGTTGAGCTGGTCATTATAGCAGCTCAACTGAGGAGATAAAACGTACG
This sequence comes from uncultured Akkermansia sp., assembly GCA_947631435.1. GTDB lineage: Bacteria > Verrucomicrobiota > Verrucomicrobiia > Verrucomicrobiales > Akkermansiaceae > Akkermansia. The sequence goes on along the minus strand of CANRLM010000023.1, from coordinate 29,454 downwards.
ATAGTGAGATATATTTACCCATTCGCTTTTATTTCTCTAATGACATTAATGATTCCTTGTCCCATGTCGCAGTACGGATTATTCACCAGTTTGACGCTTTCATCCACTTGATAGCTGTACGGAGTAATTTTGTAGTGGCCACTTAGAGTTTCCGAATACTGTACGGGAATTTTTCTCCCTATAATCTCCTGCACCATTTGAATCAGTTCTGACATCTTGTATTTATCAAGCCCCGTTATCAGGAATATCCTTGAAGGGTAATTTTTCTCAATGACGTCCACCGAAAGTCGTGCCGCATCAACTACATTAACAAACTCGCGCATTTCATCTCCGGCCCCTTCGTGCAAGTAGGTTCCGTCAGCATCCAGAAGTCCCTTGCAAAGCCTGTAAACGCCATTTTTTATGTTTGCCCTGGAACCATAAAGAGACCCATATCTCAGGATGGCGTAATCAAGCCCATATAGCCTGTGATAATCACACAAAAAACTCTCACAGGCCCTCTTACTCGTGCGGTAAAATCCTCCATTATCTGAGAAGACATAAGCGGTGGAAGCCAAGATAACTTTTTTGACGTGGTTGAGTCGGCATGCTTCCAGAAGATTCACCGTAGAGAGGATGTTGTTAATAACTACCTGTCGGGAATTTTTGGCGCATTCTCCTATATCTGCAATTCCGGCAAAGTGGTAAACACAGTCAATTCCTCTCGTAATTTCCACCAGAAATTTCTCATCCTGTAAATCGCCGATGTCCTCCTTTTGCTCTTTTTGTTTGTATGGGGAAGGAATCTTATCCACAAGGTGGACCTTGTAACCTCTTGCTGTCAATTCATCGGCAACGTGGCTCCCAATGAAACCCGACGAACCTGTCACTAATATATTTTTGTACATTTTATAAGTTTTGCAAGATGTTCTCAACAGCGTCCATTTCCTGTTTGCAACGAGCTTCAGCTGCATAGGAACCTATGTGGGGAGTCAGAACGACATTATCCAATTCCCTCAATTTCCCATCATAAGGTTCTTTTTCGTAACAATCTAAACCAGCCCCTGCAATCTTTCCTTCTTTTATGGCTTCATACAAGTCCCCCTCATTCACGAGCCCGCCCCGCGATGCGTTAATCAAATACGCTGTCGGCTTCATGAAATCCAGTGTCTTTTTATTGATCAGATGATGGTTGCTCTCCGTATAGGGTATGTGAAGGGTAAGAATATCCGCCTCTTCCACAACTTCGAGAAATGGTTTCAATTTGATTGTCGGGTGTTGGCTCAAACATGAATCGTAACCTATCACATGGCAACCTGTCACTTGTAAAAGCTTTGCTAAATAAGAGCCTATTCGCCCACACCCGATCAATCCTACAGTTTTTCCAGACAACAAGTTGCCCATTGATTTTTCAAAGTGGGTGCGTCGGATGTTCCTGTCCGCCCTTGATATACCGCGTAGTAAGTCGAGCATGATTCCCAAGGTTAGCTCGGCTACAGCTGCCGTCGGCGCATCCGGCGTATTCATGACTTTGATACCAACCTGTTTGGCGTATTGCAAGTCAATACCATCCATTCCGACTCCGCAACGTGAGATCAGTTTGACGTGTGGCTTCATGACACCCAACGCTCGAGCACTCATTTTTTCCGTGCCTGCAATAATGTAGTCTGGTCGGTGCTGAGAGACGAGTGAGATCAGCTCTTCCTCAGTCAGCTTTCTCCCATGTGGGTTAAGTACGTATTCCAAACCACTGCTTTTAAGTGTTTCAAGGGGACTGGCATCCTGCCTTCCAAACGATGAAGTGGTGATAAGTACTTTCTTCATGATTCCTCCACGATATCCTCTAAGAGAGTGTAACCTTTTGTCCTCGGGTGTTTCCTGATGAAATTTCTCGTATATACGTCCCTGAACAATCCACGCAAACCAACTGGGTTGACAGAAATTATTTGAATGTTGGGGTAATTCTCCTTTATGTACGGCATAATAAACCGAACCCAATTGCTAGCTTGAATCGAAGCATCAAACATTTTGAAATCAGGATCGTAAAAATAACCGGATGTATGGTCACATCCAACCAAGAATATTCTCTTGGGATTTGTGAATAAGGCAAATTGCATTGCTGAAAAAACAGTTCCTCCAACGTCAGCCATTGGTTCATATTCGAGATTATACGGCATTTGTCCCATGTACTCAGACAAAATATATGGTCTTGCATGGTTGGTCAGTACGTCCTCGAATGGTAATCGATGCGTATGTACGTTACCCCCGTATTTTTTGCGTAAATTAATGTTCCCATCCATGGCTAAAATTCTTTGATTTTCGATCTTTCCATAAAATTTGATGCACTTCCCATTATCAAACTCATTAATAAATTGGTTTTTCCCTTTTTCGAAATGATGGTCTTGACAAAATAGATAATCAAAATCTATATCACTTTTTCTAACAGCGCTATTAACGCCGCAAAATTTGCCGTTGCTTATCATCGATGAGTTAAAATGCAAGATTGATGGTCCAGAAGCACATAAAACAAAATCCTTACCCTCATTGACACCTCTAAACTCCCCAAAAGTTTTGGGATGGATAGAAGAAGCCTCAATTTTTGTTTGTATTTTGAAAAGATTGCCATGACATATTTTCCTTAGTGCATGCAGTTCCTCCTCCAAAGAAGCCTGTATGGACTTCGTTTTTACAAATTTTTCTCTGATATTTCTGAAATACTCCATAACAGAGAATTGCCTGTATTTTTTCAATTTATTCTCACCGTATGGCACACCTGATCTGTATGAAAGCCATATTTTTCTTTTACTTGGATCAGCAGTGGAATTCTTCCACCATGGTTTCATTCGATCAAATCCGGTAAAATGAATGATAACTGGATGCTTACAGGCCTGCACTTTTTGGGCGATAAGCCATTGCATAAAAAAGGGATCTGGATTGCTTATAGCATTCTTATCAAAAAAGGGTTGCGTGAGATTATATTTAGGAGCTAGGTATCCTATTTTCCCCCGGAAATAACCATTAATAACATCCTGATCCCACCGTACCAGACAGTCATGGTGATCTCTTATAAATTTGCTCAGACCCTCAATGCATCCGTTTTTTCTCCAATACTCGAGATTCAATAATAAAACTCCACATTGGAAATATTTGTCACTTGGCTTCATTCCTAAGCTCTCTCGCCTCTTTTCACTTGCACGGCCATACACTGCCATGACAGGAATATCCGCCATGCTTGTTTCAAAAAGGCTTTTGAGACTATCTACACAACAAGTGTCTATATCAAGATAAAGAAGTTTTTTTACGTAAGTAGGCAAGTAGTTGGCTGCAAATAATCTAAAATAAGTTTGTATAGTTACTTTATCGCCTTTTTTTATTGGACAAAAATCATAATTTTTCTCATCGACATGATAAAAATAAATTCTATGGCCTAACTTTTTGACCCAGAAAGTCATTTTATCTATATATTTGGGCTTAAGCTTGCTATACAAAACATGAATTTGGAAGTTCGAATCCCTGTTATTCGCAAAAACCGAATTCAGCAGCACATAAGCGTGACGATAATAGTTATTATCAAAAGAAATCAGGATATGATAGGTATCAGTATCCGTATTTTCGACAAAAGTCCTTTTAAGCTCCAAACATTTGTTCCCTTGCATTTCTTTTTTTGTTATGTATATACCAAATAGCCATTCCGATGCGTAAGACAAAACTCTATGTTCTTGATGATTTTTGTATTTTTTACATAAATCTTGGCACGCAAATAAAACACCAAAAAGCATTTCACAAAATTCAATGAATTGCTGTTTTCTTAGAATAAAAATGTTTTTCAGGTATGCATGCGAACTTGATAAATACTTTTGTGCCACATCTTTATATTCAGGGTACAGATTTCCGAGTTTCTCTATGATGTGGTCGATATCTTCCAAATGTAATTTATTGTTGATACGCCAAATATCTCTCACATCCTTTGCTCCTACCAAGGAAACATCTTCTTTTAGGGAGGTAACGATATCACAATCCTGTATCGTTCCCAATATAGAATTTTCTGTTAGTCGATACTTCCGAATATATTCTGGGTTTATCTTAGCATTGAATATGCCTCCAAGACAGGCCTGAACCTCCTCGGTATTGTCCACATCAAAACATAAGTGCCTTCTGTAATGCATGAAACCGATGTAATCGGGATTACCCAGTTTCTCATAATTCTTCCATGCCCAGTACATCGCCGTGGCTTCGCAAAACTCACGGTTAAGAAGAGATATATTATCCCCTGTGTCATCTCCCATCATATGATCTAGCATCCACTGATATTCTCCTTGACTTATCGCCCCATCCTTAGAATCCTGCGTTGCTAAGGCTCTCCCCAAGTGAATAGGAACAAAAACATTATCTCTGAGCATGGCAGCCGGTTTGTGATACCCTACCAAGATCTTTATTGAAGGTTCTTTCATTACAACAACATTTAGTTCTTTAACATTATATCCGTTTTTTGATAGATAACTTAAATACATTGATGTCAAAAATTCAGCGCAATATGCAGGAGCTCTCTTTTGCTCTACACTTGCTTTAGATAAATCAACTCGATTTAGAATTTCCTGCAAAACGGGGAAAATAAAATCTCCATATGCTTGAAAAAGATCACGCCGCATTACAAACATATTTAAAGGATAATGTGACGTTTTTGTTTCAATTTCCTTCAAAAAAGGTATAAATTGGGGGAATTTACGATTAATAATTTCGACCATTACGTCAAATACTTCTATTTTCCCTCTTGACAATTCTCCAAACCTCTCTCTGCAGGATTTTGGGTGTCCCGACAAATTACTAACATCATATTTTTCGGGACACAAGCAGTCATATCGTTTTAGCAATGGAATAATATATTCCGGAGACAGATTTTTCATCTGAAGATAAGAATCCAAATCGTAATTATAAACTTTTGCTCCAGGTAACCATCTCTCTTTCGATATCTTAGCGCATGGATTAAAAATCAAATGTTTTCCATACTGCATAAACCCAATGTAATCAGGATTGCCAAGGCTGGCATAATTTTTCCATGCCCAGTATATACCAGATGCTTCATTGACATAGCGATTATCTTTCGATATGTTGTCCCCTGTGTCATCTCCAATCATGTTGTTTAACAACCAGCTCGAATCAATTTGTCCGTCCTTGCTAGGTTCCGAGCAACAACTTCTCCCACAATGAATAGGAACTAATATTTCAGACTGGAAAAGATGGGCAGGTTTATGATACCCGATTAAAATTTTAACCGTAGGTTGTTTTTCCATTTTACTGTATGTGCCGTAAGTTTTTGAATTCTTGCCTTATCTTTTCTTTTCCCTTCATTTCACACGCGGAAGGAGATATGGCTCAATGTTGTGTTTTATTTTTTGAGACAATTTGCCGACATGGTAAATACCTTGTTTTTGCCACGATTTTGTTTCCAAAAATGAGGGTGGAAGGATATGTTTCTGAATTACATCGTGGGGAATGATATACCACCCTTCCTCCTCAGGATCAGGGAAAGCTATATAAAGGTTTTTTCCTTGGTATGCCGACTTTACAGTGAGCCGTCCCTTAACTTGCAGAAGGAGCACATCATAAGGATTACCAGCAATTACTTTATTGCGGTAAGCGATCACATCGGCATAGTTCGAATCATTAACTATCTTATGGCTTTCATATCCATAATCAGCCAATATGGAACAAAGTTTTTGAATGTTATATATTTCCTTTTGTTTTGCTGACAAACTATTATAGTCAATAGGTGTTAGCCCCATTGTTTCACCTATATTTTTCTCCTTCCCTATAATTTCCCCTCGAAGATCATCTTGGTTGATGGATTTATCGGTTGTCAAGCGACATAGGACGGTCCGATCCCTTTGCGTGACAGTAGCATAAATCATACCTTCCTGGTAATCGAGATAGAAAGAGAATTTTTCTTGGCTTGTGTCTCGTCCGATAATTGCAACAGATCCTTTTAAAGCTGTTTGAAGTTCCTTTGCTTTTATCGAAAATATGGAACTACAGTCAGGCATATCACAAATGAACCGGAATTTTGCTTTCTTTTGAGCCGCCTCGGCCAATTTCTTTACACCGATATTCATCCAGCATCGGGAGGGATTAATAGCGCAAGGAGTTGAAGAACGAACGGTGTAAGAGGTTGAGGTGCGTGGAATAGGAATTGACATGGGAGAGATGATTCAAGTAGTTAAAGATGGACGGACATTTTCAACGCTTCCTCCACCGTCTGGTCCATGTTAAGGTAGCGGTAGGAGGCGAGGCGACCGAGGAAGTGGGTGTTGGGGAGGGAGGATGCGAGTTGGGAGTAGCGCTCGTAGAGGGCGGCGTTTTCTGGGGAGGGGATGGGGTAGTAGGGTTCGTTGTTGCCCGGAGAGTAAGCGCAGGGGTATTCGTGCGAGATGGTGGTGTGCGTCGTTTCCTCGTCCAGGTAGTACTTGTACTCCACACTGCGCGTGAAGTCGTAGTTGCAGGGGAAGTTGATCTGCGGACCGGACTGCGCGAACTCCCGCGTCAGGTTGCGAAATTGAAGATCCAAGCTACGGTACGGGAGCGCCCCAAACTCGTAGCCGAAAAACTCGTCGATCGGTCCCGTGAAGAAAAGTCTGTCGAAGGAAATCTTCTCCTTCACATCCGACCAATTCGTGTTGAGGCGCAGCTCAATGAGCGGGTGCTCCAGCATCCGCTTTGCCATCGCCGTGTACCCCTCGGCGGGAATCGCCTGGTACGTGTCTCGGAAATAGCGGTCGTCCCGTCCGACTCGTACCGGCACGCGCCCGCTCACGGAGGCGTCCAACTGCTCCGCCGTCAGCCCCCACTGCTTCATCGTGTACCCGGCAAACACCTTCTCGTAGATGAAATCCGCCAGCAGATGCAGGTCTTCATCCTTGGTCTCGCGCAGCTTGAGGATGGGCACATCCGTGTTGAACCCGAAGGAGGCGATCAGCTTCTCCTCGATGCGAGTCGCCATCGTGCGAGGGAAGAGCGTATGCAGCGAATCGAGGTTGAAAGGCACCGGGACTTCCGTACCGTCCACCACTGCCTTCACCCGGTACATGAAAGGATGCCACTCGGTGAAACGGCTCAGATAGTCCCACACCTCCTTGCTGTTGGTGTGAAACACGTGAGGTCCGTACTTATGAACGGTCACTCCCGTTTCGGGATCTTTCTTATCGTAGATATTGCCGCCGATGTGGGAGCGCTTGTCAATGATGAGCACGGGCTCACCGAGTTGGGAGGCGATACGCTCCGCCACGACCATGCCGGACAGGCCGCAGCCTACCACAAGGTTCTTCACGTGTTCCGATTGGGGTGTACTCATCGTCAGGTCAAAAGCGTCGGTGTTGCTCCCACTGCCGGGCGGTGGAGAGGATCGAACGGATATCGGTATGGCGCGGCTGCCAGCCGAGGATAGCGCGAGCGGCGGCATTGTTGGCGTAAAGCCGTGCCGGATCCCCGGGACGCCGCTCTGCCAATTCCACGGGGCAGGACTTGCCGCATACCTCCTCGGCGGCGTGGATCAGCTCCAGCACACTCGTGCCGCAGCCCGTGCCGAGATTGATGCACCCGGAGTAGTCCTCCAGCTTCTCCAGCGCGAGACGATGCGCCTCCGCCAGATCCTCCACGTGGATGTAGTCGCGGATGCAGGAACCGTCCGGCGTGTCGTAGTCGGTACCGAACACGCGGATACAGTCCCGTTTGCCGGCGATGGCTTGCAGCGCCAGCGGAATCAGGTGCGTCTCCGGGTCGTGCGCTTCTCCGATGCTGCCGTCCTCAGCGGCTCCGGCGGCGTTGAAGTAGCGCAGGGCAATGTATTGCAGACCGTAGGCGCGTTCGTAGTCCGAAAAAATCTGCTCCACCATGAGCTTGCTGCGCCCGTAGGGGTTGATGGGATTTTGAGCGTGCTTCTCATCGATGGGCGTGTAGCGCGGTTCACCGTAGGTGGCGCAGGTGGAGGAGAATACAATCTTCTTCACACCGTGCTCCAGCATAGCATCCAGCAGGTTGAGCGTGCCGACCACGTTGTTTCGGTAGTACTTGGCGGGCTTGACCACGCTTTCTCCCACGTAGGCAAAGGCAGCGAAGTGCACCACGGCGCCGATGACGTACTTTTCAAAGAGAGCCTTCAGGCTTTCCGGCTCCAGCAGGTCGGCCTTCTCAAACGCCGCGCGGGTATCCACCGCCTCGCGGTGCCCATAGATCAGGTTATCGGCCACCACCACGCGGTAGCCACGATCCAGCAGATGCCGCACCGTGTGCGAGCCGATGTAGCCCGCTCCTCCCATCACGAGGATCTGTTTGTTTCCCTCTTTCATCGTTTTTTGAAAAAGCGGAAGTCTAAAATATGACGAGAGCGCAGCCCGTTTGCCACTCGTTTCCAGTCCGCCGCATCAAATTGCGGCCATTCCGTGAGGATAACCAACACATCGGCTCCAAGCGCTGCGCTGTACATATCCGGCGCGTATTGAACGCTGTCGCCCAAGATGCGCCGCGCCGTCGTCATCGCCTGCGGGTCGTAGACGCATACGTCCACGTGGTGACTCGCCAGGCACTGCACAATCTCCACGGCGGGACTCTCCCGGCAGTCGTCCGTTCCTTCCTTGAAGGCCAGCCCCCAGACGGCAATCTTCGGGGAGGGCACATCTTCCACCTCTTTCAGGATGCGCTGCGCCATGTGTTCACGGCGCTTTTTGTTCCCCTTGATGGCAGCTCGGATAAGCGAGAGTTCCACCCCCAGTTTGCGCGCCATGTGTTCGATGGCTTTTGTATCCTTCGGAAAGCAGGAGCCGCCGTAGCCCGGTCCGGGTTTGAGGAACGCCGGTCCGATGCGCGAATCAAGCCCCATGCCCTGCGCCACCTCGTGGATGTTGGCTCCCGCCGCTTCGCAGAAGTCCGCCATCTCGTTGATGTAGTGAATCTTCACCGCCAGGAAGGCGTTGGAGGCATACTTGATGGCCTCCGAGGAACGACGCGCTACGAAGAGGAATCTGGTTGCATTGGGGAGAGGAGCGTAGAGCTCCTGAATGAGTTCCCTCGCTTTTTGTGATTGCGTGCCCACGACAATGCGTACAGGGTGGAAGAAGTCATGCACAGCGTAGCCCTCGCGAAGGAACTCCGGCAGGGAGATTACCTCGACCCGCGCCTTCGGGTTGGTCTTGCGAATCCGCTTCTCAACTTCATCCCCTGTGCCGACCGGTACCGTTGATTTGACGGCTACAACGGCCTCGGAAGGCAGGAAGGGAGCAACCTCCTTCACCGCTCCAAACAGGTAGCGCAGGTCAGCCTGACCGGTTCGACGATCCGGCGGAGTCCCCACTGCCAGCAGGATGAGCTGCGCACCGCGCACTCCCTGAGCCATGGAATCGGTGAAAGTAAGACGCCCGGACTCCAGCCCCGACTTGAGAAGATCCTCAAGCCCCTCCTCGAAGAGCGTCACCTGACCGGCGCGCAGCTTCTCCACCTTTTCGCGGTCACAGTCGATGCACGTGACATCGTGCCCGAGCTTCGCCAGCCCCGCTCCCGTGGGAAGTCCCACGTATCCTGTTCCTATAATGGCAATCTTCATGCTTTGTTGATTTGTGTTTTGAAGTACTTAATCGTGGCATCCAGCCCCTGCGCCAGCGGCACCTGTGGACTCCAGTTCAACACGCTTTGCGCAAGAGAAATATCCGGCTTCCTCTGCGTGGGGTCATCCGATGGCAACTCACGGTGCACAAGCTTCGAGCTGCCTCCTACCTTCGCCAGCACGATGTCAGCCAGCTCGCGTATCGTGAATTCTCCGGGGTTGCCCAGGTTCACCGGTCCGGTGAATGTCTCATCCTCAACCGCCATCATTCGCACCATCCCCTCAATGAGGTCGTCCACATAGCAGAAGGAGCGCGTCTGACTCCCATCGCCGTAGATGGTGATGTCTTCTCCCCGCAATGCCTGACAGATGAAGTTCGATACGACGCGCCCGTCCTTCGGATCCATCTTCGGTCCGTACGTGTTGAAGATGCGGATGACGCGGACGGAGACGCCTTCGTGGCGGTGATAGTCGAAGAAAAGGCTCTCGGCACAACGTTTGCCTTCATCGTAGCAGGCACGGATGCCAATGGGGTTGACGTTGCCGCGGTAAGTTTCTTTTTGCGGGTGCTCCAACGGCTCTCCGTACACTTCCGAGGTGCTTGCCTGAAGAATACGTGCTCTATGCGTCTTGGCCAGCTGCAGCATGTTGAGAGCCCCCAGCACGCATGTACGCGAGGTGTCGATGGAATGCCGCCCCTGATACGCCGGAGGTGAGGCAGGGCAGGCGAGGTTATAGATTTCATCCACGTGCTCACACGGATCGAAGGGGGTGCACACATCGTGCTCCACGAAGCGGAAGTTTGCATTTTCCATCAATTCCGCCACATTTTCCATGCGCCCGGTATAGTTGTTATCCAGACAAATGACGCGCCGCCCCTCGTGCAGCAGCCGCGCGCAGAGGTTGGAGCCGAGGAATCCTGTCCCACCTGTTATGAGAGTCGTGATCATAGAATTTTTCTCCTTTCGCTCCTTCATCTGGTTGCCTCCTCCTCACTCACCCATGGAAAGAAATAGGGTGATAATTTGCTCTCCACCGCCGCCGAGAGTTTCCGAACCCGGTACACACCCCTCTCCCACGTGTCTGTCTGCAGACACGTCTCAGGAATGATGCTCTGCGCCGTCCCATCGTGCGGGATGATGTACCATCCCCGGTTCGTCGGATCGGCTATGGCCATGTAAAGGTCTCTCTCCCGGTGCATGCCCTCCCTTTCCCCGGTCGCTCTCCCCTTGATCTGCAGCAGCATCACCTCGCTGCCTTCCTCCGGGCTCTCTCGCGTTGCGATCACATCCACTCCCCATGCATCATTCATCACTCGCTGGCATTCGAATCCGTAGTCCGCCAGCAGCGACATCAGCTTCTGGATGCTGTACGCTTCCTTCCCCCGCTCACTCAGCTCCTCGTACCTCACCGGCGCAAAGCGTCGCCCGCGCGGCTGCATCGACCCTTCCCCCTGCACCACTGTCTCCTCCCCCTGCGGTTCCCTCATCAGACTGAACACCATCTGCGTGTCCCTCTGCGTCACCGCCGAGAAGATTTCTCCCCTCTTGTAGTCCGTGTAGAGCGAATACTTCTCGCTCGCCGCTCCACGGTCGATCACGTTGATGGCATGCTCGTGGAAGGCTTTCTCAAGCTCCGCCGCGGGGGCCGAGAAAACGCGACGATCCCCGTTGATCGCGCACACGAACCAGTACCTCGCGTTGTTGCGAGCCGCCTCGCTCAACTTCTTCGTCCGTATGTTCATCCAACACCTCTCCTCGTTCGCCACGCAGGGCTTGGCGGCGTAAACGGCATATCGGTAGGGTAGCTTAATCTTCACGGTAATATCTGCTGGATCTTGAACTGAACTTCTCTGCTTCTTCTTCCACCTGCATCATAAAATTCCTCTCGTTATGAAACACCACAGCCGCCACACACGCCCCAACCGCATCTCTTTGCCCCATGGCATACGCATCAGCCGCACCTGACCCTCCCATGTTTTCGTGCGGTAATAAACTTTCCGGATCGCCCACCTCAGGGAACTCTCCGTGTGCTCTCTCTCGTATCCCGCCGCTCCCAGTTGCTCGATGGTATGGTTCATGGCTGCAAGCAAGCATCCCCCGTTCTCGGGTATTCCTCTGCAGCGCAAGAGTGAAATGAGCATTTGAGCATCTTCTTCCCTTACTCCGAATTTTCGGATGAGTATTTCTGTCTCAACCCGACAAACTATTTCTTCCTGCTTTTCCCTCCTCGGATTGGGCTTTCTCTTGCGATACCTCACCAAAACCTCATCCATCCTCACCATCTGCGTCCTGCCCACGAGTTCCGCCCACATCTTGTAATCTTCCGCCGGAAAGCAATCCCCGCGAAATTCGATGCCTTCACGGCACAGAATCTCACGGCGCACCATCACGGAGGAAATGCACAGCACGTTGCCCGCCAGCAACAGGTCGCACTCAATCTGCCGGGGATGATTCCTCTCTCCCCAGCGCTCAACCTTCCACGGATGCACCGCGTCGCTCACTCGGGTGGCCACCAGTCCGATGTCGGGGTGACCTTCCAGATGCTCCACTTGTTTCTCGAATCTCTGCGGCAGAGAGATGTCATCCGAATCCATGAAGGCGATGTATTCCCCCCGCGCTACCTTCAATCCCTCGTTCCGCGCAATGGCCGGGTTGGTGTTCTTTTCCTGCCGCAGGAGCACAATCTGCGGATCCTTGCAGGAGTCAAGGTAACGCTGCGTGGCTTCATCCGAACCGTCATCAATAATGATGAGCTCGAAATCTTTGAATGTTTGCCGCAGAATGCTGCCAATAGCCAAATCTAACCAATCCTGCCGCGTGTTGTACACGGGCATGATCACAGATACCTTCGGCGTGGCTTGTTTTCTGCTCTTCACGTTTGAAAATCCTCTCTCTCCGTCGGTGCCTCCCATCGATGGTACACGACCGCCGCAGTATATCTCTTTTCAAAACCGATGTACCGATGCCCTTGAGATGACTATTTCTCAGTCAATATGTTATCGTTTGTCCCTTTTTCCAATTTTAACAAGGCCGCCTTTTCTTTTTAACTTCTTCCAATTCCCCGAATTCCTCATCACAGCGCACTTTTTTGATTATTTTACTGTACATCGCATTTGAAAAGAGATATACACCTCGATAAGCATACTATCTCCTTACCGCCAATAATTTAAGCGTTTTATCGCCAAAAAAGCGAAGTATCAAAAATGATGAACAAAGCTTCACTCTAAGCGTAGAATTTTACGCTTAGTAAGCTTATCAGCAAATCATTCGAACAAAAACTCGCAGTGACCCGCAAAAATTCCACTCTTCGCAAGCTCCATCTTTCGTGGGCTTGCCACGGTTTTCCTCAAAACCTGTGGTTTGAAATTTCGAATTCTAAAATTCAGAATTCAAGGGGAGCTTCAGGGGGGGGGGATCTCCTGATGCAATCGACAGGATGAATTGCGCAACGCCTCGACGGGCACAGCAATTCTCGCTGCACTTCAGATCACCAAGCCCCGCAGGAGCAACTCTGCGTTGTTCTGCGTCTTCTGGATATTGACCAGCAGATGCTGCAGAGCCTCCCAACCCGGATGTGTCGCCAATTGGCGTCTCAATTGCAGGACGCGAGACATTTCATCCGGGTGATACAGACGATCATCATTGCGAGTGCCGCTCTGGGGGATGGAAATAGCCGGGTAAATGCGACGTTCGGCAAGTTCGCGATCCAGACGCACTTCCATGTTGCCGGTGCCCTTGAATTCTTCAAAAATGATCTCATCCATCCGGGATTCTGTGTCCACGAGACAAGTTGCGACGATGGTGAGGCTGCCGCCCTCTTCCACATTGCGCGCTGCGCCGAAGAACTTACGGGGCTTTTCCAGAGCGTGCGAATCCAGACCGCCGGACATCGTGCGTCCGCCGGTGGCATGTGCGTTGTGACCACGCGCCAGTCGCGTGAGAGAGTCCAGAAGGATGACGACATCCTTTCCCTGCTCCACCAACCGCCGAGCGCGTTCCAACACCAACTCGCTCAGCTGCTCATGTCGGCGTGAGTTTTCATCGAAGGTGGATGCGTACACGGGGACATCCACCGTCTCCTCAAAATCTGTCACTTCTTCAGGTCGCTCATCCAGCAGCAAAACAAGGAGTTTCGTCTCCGGATAGTTTGCCCGGATTGATCTTGCTATCGTCTTGAGAAGGATTGTCTTGCCCCCTCGTGGTGGGGCCACCACGAGCGCACGCTGTCCCATCCCCAGCGGAGCAATCAGATCCAGCACCCGCATGGCGGGCGATTTGATGTCCATGTTTTCTAAAATGAGGCGACGCGTGGGAATCAACGCGGTGAGCTGCTCGAAATCCTTTTTCTGCACGTATTCATCCGCAGGCTGACCTTCAATGAGCAGCACCTCGCCTGCAACAAATGATTGCTCTCGCCTCGGTGAAAGACGCAGTTGCACACGTACCTCATTACCCACCCGCAAGTTATAACGTCTCATCAGCTCACCGGGGAACGGGATATCGTCCTCGCCGGGACGGAAATTATTCTCTGAATCTCTCAGCACAAATTGGTTAGGATAGCGATTATTATCGATCACACCGGTGACCTGCACCTGACTACCCTCAAGGAGGTGCGTGCGCACGATGGCAGCAATGAGCTTGCGACGATTCATATCACTGCTGAGGCCCTTAGCCGAAAGACTTTCTGCTTTCTGCTGAAGTTCGAAAAATTCAGAACGCCGCAATTCATTCATATCCACGGTGATCGACCGCGCGCGGTGGGCTTTTGCTTCGTGCTCAATTTCCGCGTGATAGAACATTTGTACCTGCGCCCGCAGGAGATCCTCATCCCCCTCGTTCCAAAAGACATAGTCAGCTCCGTCAATTTTCTCCTGAGTCGGGGCCTGAACTGCCAGCATGGCTTCTGCCGACTCACGGCTGCACGCACTGCGCTGCATGAGACGCTTGATTTGTCCTTCCCGCCCCAAAGCCACAGTACAAACCTTATCTGCCGGCACGTGTGCCACCTTGCTTTCGAAGTAAAGGGGAATATCCGCAAGGAAAGTGTGAACGTTCCCGCTTTGCCGTGCTTCCGCTTGTGCCTGAATGCACAACTGAGCCAGCATTGGATGCACCACTTCTTCCAGGCGGAGGCGACCCTGAGGATCGCGGCTGATGATCTCGCGCAGGAAATCGCGATTGACTTCCCCTTTCTCATTCAATACATCCGGCCCGAAGAGGCTCACGAGGTCGCGAGACAGTTTCCCCCCACTGTAGAGCTCTGAAACTGCTTTGTCGCTGTCAAACACGACCAGCCCTTCCCCGCACATCTCCCGAAGCATCTGCACAACCGTGCTCTTTCCAGATGCGATGCCCCCTGTTACAACGATAACTTTCACGCGGCACATCCTACCACGGTACAGCGTCCCCATCAAGCACAAACCGGGCGCACAAACCAAAAACGGGGCCCACTCCGCCTGGCCATAACGGACGGGGAGGGATTCGAACCCTCGGTACGCTTTTGGCGCACACACGATTTCCAATCGTGCTCATTCGACCACTCTGACACCCGCCCTGAAAAAGTACGGCGGATTCTATGCGAAAGGATGAGATTTGGCAAGCAAAAATTCGCAAAAAGAAGCGGAACCCGGCATCGTCCTGAAGGAAACTCTCCTCCGGGCACGGTAATTACGGGACATCCATGCATTCCTGCAAATCAGGAATGCATGGGCATAAGCACGTAGAGGAATTCATCCGCTACGCGCATCACGCCGGGGCTGGAGGCGTCGATAAGATCTATGCTCACCTCCTTCTCCCCGACCGCCTTAAGCGGGGAGAGCACATAATCCGCATTGAACGTGATGGAAAGCTCGCGCCCCTGGTAATCGATGGGGACCTCCTCATTCGCTTCACCCACATCGGCCGAGCCGGACTGTACCTCCATGGTACCGGGGGTGATATGGAAGAGAACGGTGTTCTTTTTCTCTGCTGCCAACAGGGAAACGCGGCGCACGGCCTCGTTGAGATCCTGCGCCGGAAGCACCACACGCTCGTTGTAGCGACTGGGAATGACCTGCCGATAATTCGGATAATTGCCCTCGATAAGCTTGGCTTTAAGCTGCGTGTCCCCCAAATCAAAAGTCACCTGATTGCTCGAGACGCGGACCAGCACGTTGCCTCCATCGGCGAGCAGACGGGAGAGTTCCGCGACGGCGCGCGCGCGCAGAATGAAGCATACTTGCTGAGATTCCGGGAATTCCAACGCATTTTCGAAGAGCGCCAGCCGCCGTCCATCCGTAGCGACCATGGTCAGTTTGGCATCCTGGAAGCATGTGTAAATCCCATTGAGCACGTATCGATGATCGTCATTGGAAATGGCAAACTCCGTGTAACGAAGCCCCTTGTTGAGCATGGCCTGCGGCACCTCAAATTCGCGTTCCTCCTTCACCGGAGGAATCTGCGGGAACTCTTCCGTAGCCAGACCGTACAGCTTGAACTGTGCACGGTTGCAACGCACGGTCACCACGTTCCCCTTCTTCTCCACACTCACCTCACCATCGCGCATCTCGCGGATGATACTATGCAGCTTTTTAGCGGGGAGAGTGTATGACCCGTTACTCTCAACCGCCGCGGGTACCCTGGCTTGAATCGTAAGCTCCATGTTCGTGGTCGTCAGCTTCAGTTCGCCATCCGCTGCTTCAATGAGCACGTTAGAGAGAATCGGCATACTGGGGCGTGTGGACACCACGCCAACCACTTTGTTCAGTCCGTCTAGCAGTACTTGTTTCGCGAGTGAGAATTTCATGGGTAATCCCGGGGTTCTTCCTGACGTGCATTTTACTCATTCTGTCATGTCATTGCAAGCAATATCTTCTCAAATCTCAAGATTTTCTACACGAAAATCAAAAATAGTGCCAAATATTGTATCTCTCACGGCAACGGACCGATATCGGATTCGCGGAGAAAGACACACCTGGCCGGTGGCGATGTCCGGAGACAATCAGTGCAGCAAACTGATGACAGCGTCGCCCATACCGGAGGTTGTGACGATCTGTTCGCCGACAGCTCCGGTCGCGAGATCGCGCGTGCGGAAACCGGCGGCGATAGCCGCGCGCACAGCGGCATCCACAGCATCGGCAGGCTCGATATAGCCGAAGGAATAGCGCAGCATCATCCCCATGGAGAGGATCTGAGCAATGGGGTTGGCAATGCCTTTGCCCGCGATATCGGGAGCGGATCCGCCGGAGGGCTCGTAGAGACCGAAAGTTTTCTCGCCCCGGCTGCAGAGGGAAGCGCTTGGCAGCATGCCGAGAGATCCACAGACCATCGCCATCTCATCGGTCAGGATGTCGCCAAAGGTGTTTTCGGTGACGATGACGTCAAATTGTCCGGGATTGCGCACGAGCTGCATGGCAGCATTATCAACGTACATGTGGGAAAGCTGCACTTGAGGATACTGCGAAGCGATTTCGTTGAAGACATCGCGCCACATCACGGAAGAACTCAGCACATTCGCCTTGTCGACACTGCAGAGCTTACCACGACGACCTGCGGCTGCGCGGAAGGCAAGATGCGCGATACGCTCCACCTCACTGCGACGGTAGATCAGTGTGTCGAGCCCGATGATTTCACCATCCCGTTCGCCATAAAATTTGGGTTGTCCGAAGTACATGCCGCCGGTGAGTTCACGGACGCAGAGGATGTCAAACCCGCCGGTGATGAGATTTTCCTTCAGCGGAGAAGCGGCAATCAGTTCCGGCAGGCACACCCCGGGGCGCAGGTTGGCAAACAAGTCGAAATGCCTGCGCAGAGGGAGTAATGCTCCTCGCTCCGGACGCTCATCCAACGGGAGAGAATCCCACTTCGGACCACCGACTGAGCCGAACAAAATGGCATCCGCTGCTTCACACCCCCTCAGCGTCTGCTCAGGAAGAGCCCTACCGCAGGCATCAATCGCGGCTCCTCCCACATCATATTCCATGCGCTCCGTGCGGAACCCGTAGCATTTCTCCGCGGCATCAAGCACACGCAAGGCCTCGCGCATCACTTCCGGACCTATCCCATCCCCGGCCAACACTGCCACTCGTCTCGTCTCCTTCATCGTGGCGGTATCATAGGCCTCACATTCCCCTTTGTCAAGACGCTTCCCGCAAAGAGGACAAACGAATCAACGGGAGGTACGACATACGAAAAAACGAGCCTCCTATGTGCCGGGGATAGAGATTCCGGAATGCCGCTATTCCTCCTTCCGCAACTGTGGTTATTCTACCGCAATCCCCCGTATTTTAACACTTCAAATTGGCTGCATCGAGTGCGGCGCGCAGGGGCGCTACTTCATGCACGCGGTGGAGGTCGGCCCCATGCTGCGCCGCCACGAGGCTCATTTCCACGGTGTCCTTCCGGATGTCCCGCAGGAATCGCTTTCGGGAAAGAGCCATCAGCATGGGAAGATCTTGGTAGCGCAATTCTTCCAAATGTTCAATGAGTTGTACATTGTGTTCGGTAGTTTTACCGAAGCCGATACCGGGGTCCAGGCAGATGTGTTCGGCAGCGATGCCCGCCTGCTGCGCGAGCGAGACTCGCTGCTCAAAAAAGGTGCGCACTTCTGCCACGACGTCATCGTAGCGCGGCGCCAGCTGCATGGTACTCGGGGTACCCTGCATGTGCATGAGCACGATGCCGCAGGCGTACTCCGCGCAGACTTGCCGCATAGCGGGGTCGCCGAGCCCGCCGACGTCGTTCACGATATCCACTCCGGCTTCCAGCGCTGCGCGGGCTACTTGTGCGTGGCGAGTGTCGATGGAGAGAAGTGAGTCCGGCTGCAGCTCTCGAAGACGCAGAATTACCGGGAGCACACGGCGCAGCTCCTCCTGCGGGAGTACTTCTTGTGCACCGGGACGCGTGGATTCCCCGCCGATGTCGATGACATCCGCTCCCTCCTGCAGCATCCGCTGTGCGTGCCGGACAGCAACATCCACGTCAACATAACGTCCGCCATCGGAAAAGGAATCCGGCGTGATATTGAGAATGCCCAGGATATGACCGGAGGGTGACAAGGAAAGAGTTCCGCGGCGGAGAGTCCAGGTGCGCATAGAAAGCGGGGGAAGCAGTAAAAAAATCAGATGTTGAGAACGGCGTGAGAATCGATTTCCTCCTGGGCATGGATGAGCTCGGCAGTGACGGGGATACCCGTACTCTCTTCAATGAGGCGTCGGTTGGTAAGTTCTGCCGATGCCCACTCCTCCCCGGCGTGATTCAGTACGATAGAACGGCAGGTAAGACCACGGGAACGAATGCTCTGCACGGTAAGCACAGTGTGGTTTACCGCTCCCAGTTTGTTGCCCACTACGAGGATGATTGGCAGCCCAAGTTCCTGCGCCAGGTCCGCCATGCTCTGTCCTCGCGCAAGCGGGGTTTCCCATCCGCCGACTCCTTCCACCAGCACCAGGCTGTATTGCCTGCGCAAGGTGTGATAGCCTTCTGTCAGTTTCCGGACATTCAGCTCTGCTCCTTCGAATTCCGCGGCGATGAGTGGGGCGGCTGCCGCTCGCAGGAAGATGGGATTGATGAGTTCCAGACTCAGCGAAGGCTCGCCGACCGCTTCCCGGATGGCTCGTGGATCATTTCTGTCGCCGCAAGCTACCGGCTTGTACCCCATTGCGCATATGCCGCGACGCCTCAAATCACGCAGAAGCGCACAGGTCACATAAGTTTTGCCAATTTCTGTATCGGTGCCGGCGATGAAGAATCCTTCCATTGGGAGAGGGGAAAAAGTTTGATAAATCACTCCGGCATGGAGAGGCGGATGTTGTCCAATCCCCATTCTTCATCTTTCATCGCGCGCCGCTGGGCGTAGGCCACCGCGCACCAGAGCACCACGGCCAGGAGCAAGCATACGAGCTTGGCACGCCGGTTCGTGGTGACCACTTGTCTCAGATAGGGTTTAATTTGCAGATTCTTCATGATCGGCGTAAAGTAGTTCCTCTAATCTCTCCTGCAGGAGGGTCAGGCTGATGTTACGTTGCAATACATTGCCCACGGCCAGCGAAATGGTACCTGTTTCCTCAGAGACGATGATCACGACGGCATCGGATTTTTCCGCCAGTCCGATACCCGCGCGGTGGCGCAACCCCATGGAAGCATCCTTGAGTTCTTTGTCGGAGACCGGAAGGATGGCGCTGGCCGCCACCACCCGCTCGTGGTCGATGATGACCGCTCCGTCGTGCAGCAGAGTCTTGGGCATGAAGATCGTTCCGATCAATTCACGCGAGTAGAGGGCATCCAATTGTGTGGCGTTGTTGACGATGTCCTGCAGCTTATCCTGGCGGCAGATGGCGATGAGCGCGCCGAAACGTTTGCTCGTGAGGTACGACACAGAGTCACAGACGCGAGAGATGAAACTCTCGCTGCCTCGTTGCTGCCTCATGAGAGTCCGCAGGAAAGGCGAGCTGCCCAGGCGAGCAAGAGTGGTGCGGATCTCCGCCTGAAAAAGGATGGCCAGAATGGTGCCGATGGGGATGATCGCTCCAACAATGCTCTGCAGCACCGATGCGTGGATGATGTCCACCAAAAAGTAAATGAACAGCAGGATAATCACGAGGCCACCCATAATCGCCGCTGCGCGCGAATCCTTGAACACGCGATACAGCTGATAAAAAATCACCCACAGCACGGCGATCTCAAACAGAGCCCTCAGAATATCCAGCACGTCCATATGTCGCCTATCTTATCATATTTTCTCTCCCTGACAAGTATAACGATTCTGTCGCGAAGGACGAAGTCAGGAGAAGTGCGGGATATTGAGTCAGCGAGCCGGAAGCTCGGGAATTGCGAAGCAAAGGCTGAGGTGGCGGGTCAGGGCATAGGTGAGTTTTAGTTAGAAAGGTTAATCAGGGAGCTAAGCTGACGATACAGCTCTGCATCCCCGTAAACCTTTCCAGTTAATCACTACTCACGCTTCTGCCCGCCACCTCAGCTTTCGATTCGCAAATCCGCGCGCAAGAGCGCATTCTTTCAACTTCGTCCTGCATACTTCGAACACGGACTTGACTCTCCCCCCTCGGGATTGATATGATGGAAAGAGGTTATGGAAGAGACGTACTTGGACCAATTGAAGCGCTACACCACGGTTGTAGCGGACACCGGGGATTTTCGGCAGATGGAGGAATACCATCCGCAGGATGCGACAACGAATCCATCCCTCATTCTTGCAGCGGCTAAAGATGAAGAGTACCGCGAAGTGACACAACGTGCGGTACAAGATATGAAGAATAGCGCACTGAGCGGTGAAGCGCTGAATGCAGCTCTCATCGACCGTGTGATTGTGGCCTTTGGGCTGGAGATACTCAAGCGTGTGCCGGGGCGTGTATCCAGCGAAGTGGATGCGCGACTCTCCTTCGATACCGCAGGTACAGTGGAAAGGGCTCGGCGTCTCATTGCGCTGTACGAACAGGCGGGGATTGATCGCGCGCGCGTGCTCATTAAAATCGCCTCCACTTGGGAGGGTATTCAAGCCGCAAGAGAACTGGAAAAGGAAGGCATTCACTGCAATCTCACCCTGCTCTTCAGCGCCGTGCAGGCGGCAGCGTGCGCAGAGGCGGGCGTGCGGCTGATCTCGCCGTTCGTCGGGCGTATTCTGGATTGGTACCGCAAGGCAACAGGAGAAAGCTACGAAGATGCGGAGACGGACCCCGGCGTCCTCTCGGTGCGCAGAATTTACTGCTATTACAAGAAACATGGCTACGGAGTGCAGGTGATGGGCGCCTCTTTCCGCAACACCGGAGAGATTCTGGCGTTGGCAGGCTGTGATCTGCTTACGATTGCGCCGTCTCTCCTGCGCGAGTTGGCGGAACAGAAGGGAGAGGTAAAACGAGTTCTCTCGCCGGAAGCAGCGGCGGAGATGGACCTCCCGCTCATCGCCACGGATGAAAACAGCTTCCGTTTTGCCATGAACGAGGATTCCATGGCTACGGAAAAAACGGCTGAAGGCATCCGTCGCTTTGCGGCAGATATCCGTAAACTTGAAGACATGTTGCTGCAGATGCACACAGCGACAAAATAAAATCAGATTTTTCACCCAATAAACTCAACTCACGCTACTATGAAAATACTTGTGACAGGAGGTGCGGGCTACATCGGCTCTCACACGGTGCGCCAGCTCGTCCGCTCCGGGGCGGATGTGACTGTGCTGGACAGTATGATTTACGGACACCCGGCAGCAGTGGAAGGCAGCGGGGCCAGGCTCGTGAAAGGCGATCTGGGAGATGCAAGCGTCGTGTACCCTTTGCTCGTAAACGAAAAGTTCGACGCTGTCGTGCACTTTGCGGCGTTTATTCAGGTGGGAGAGTCGGTGCAGGACCCGTTGAAATACTATGAAAATAACATTGCAAAGCCGTTGACTCTGCTGCGCGCCATGCTGCTGGCCGGCACCAGAAGATTCGTGTTCTCCTCCACGGCTGCCACCTACGGAGTGCCGTCTCAAATGCCCATTCCTGAAACAGAGAAGCAGGATCCCATCAACCCTTACGGAGGATCCAAACTCATGCTCGAAAAGGTGTGCCGTGACTGCGAAAAAGCCTATGGCCTCAGGAGTGTGTTCCTGCGTTACTTCAACGCTTCCGGGTCCGCGGGCGATGGCACCATCGGCGAGGACCATTCCCCGGAAACTCACCTCATCCCGGTGATTCTGCAAGCCATCAAAGGGGAGCGCCCGGGCATCACTGTATTCGGCACGGATTACGACACGCCGGATGGCACATGTGTGCGCGATTACGTGCATGTGGATGACCTGGCGGATGCGCATTTGCGCGCTCTGGATTACCTGATGAAGGGAGGCAAAACCGAATGTTTCAACCTGGGTACCGGCAAGGGACTCTCCGTGAAAGAAATTATCGACGCCGCAGAAAAAGTGACCGGCAGGAAAGTCCCGGTGACCTACGGTGATCGAAGAGAGGGAGATCCTCCCTACCTCATTGCCGATGCGACCAAGGCCCGAGAGATCCTCGGCTGGGAACCCAGGTATCAGGATGCCCGGCAGATTGTCGAGACCGCCTGGCAGTGGGCGAATGGTCCCCGCGGTGGACACTACTGAAAACGATCAATTCTGTCTTCGCGCCATGAAAATGATGCGACATATGCTTTTTGTAGCAGTGGTAGCGGCGACGATGCTTCTTCCCTCTGTTTCAGCTGATCGGGAGACAGGCAGAGACCTGTTGCGCGGTCTTCTGCAGGCCGGAATTGAAGCGGTAGAGCAAAAGACGGCACCTGATTCGGAGGAGCCGGAGGCGTCTGACACGCCCACTCACAGAGTTGCCGGAGAAAACAGCCTTTCTCAGGCGTTGAAAACTGCCGCAGAACAAATGATTGATTCTGTGAAGCAGCGCTACAAGGAGGAAGGACGCGCCTACGCCCGCGAATTGAGCGATGTGATGGTCGAGCGGTTGATGCACAACCCCCACATCCGCAGTGTAATTTCCACCATTCAGCTCGTAGGCATCATGGTTGCGGTCTACCTTGTACTGGTAACTATCTCCCTGTTGGTGAGTATCTCACGCCTCAGAAGGAGTAATCGTGAAATCCTGCGCTTACTCAGGAAAAAGGAGAAAGATTCAGATTCGTAAAGCTCATACCCTCGACGGCCGACTTTCCTGTGGTCTTTGGTTCAGGAGAATCTCCTGAAACCGCAACCGGGCTAATCAGACAGAGATCGCTCCCTTGTGACGAATGAGTCCCGCGTGGTTCGCCAACTGCCTCCCTCCTTTTCCTTTGCGTCGCATCTTGCACGTAAACACTCGGATTCAGACTCGCTTGACAAGCAAAAATCCCGGCAGGGCAATCATGTTCCCCACAACGAGATTGCCCCGTAGCTGTGGTTTTTCTTCTTGCTCAGACTCGGAGAACATGGGATAATGAGGCCACATGGAGTATGACCTCATCATCATCACCGGCGCGTCATCAGGGCTGGGAAAGGAATTCGCCCGAGTTTTAGCCGGACGCACCCGGACGTTGATGATTACGGCTCGGCGTATCGATCGCCTGAGGATTCTGGCAGACGAACTCACCGCTGCTCACAAGGACTTGACAGTCATTTGCCAGCTGTGTGACTTGTCTGATTCTTCTGACCGGGACAAATTGATCTGCAAGCTTCAACAAATGATGCACGGACGCACCCTCCTGGTGAATAACGCCGGACTGGGTGATTACGGGGAATACTCCTGCGCGCAGAAGGAGCGCGTACGCACCATGGTGCAGGTAAATGTCGCAGCCGTGGCGGAGCTGACACATGCCCTTCTGTCACGGCTTGTCGAACAGGGAGGCGATGTGGTGAATATCTCCTCGCTGGCTGCGGATATACCCCTGCCGGATTTTGCCCTCTATGCGGCGACTAAAGCTTTTGTCGCATCTTTCGGCGAAGGACTGAGAGCAGAGTTGCGCGAGAGCAAAGTGCGCGTGCTGACGGTGTGCCCGGGCCCAGTGCACACGGAATTCGGCGAAGTGGCACGGCGACCGGGGCAGGAAAGGAGAGATTTCTTTTTGAGACGTCGGTTTTACACGGAGGCAAAGACCGTAGTCCGGGACAGTTTGCGAGCGCTGGAAAAGGGACGCACTCGCTGTTATCCTTCGGCAAAAGTGTGGTTGGCGGGTTGTATCCTGCGCTCTCTCCCGCTTTGGTTTCTTCGTCTCGTGCTCAACAGGCGTCCGCGACGCGTGGTGTCACAACCCCTGAAATCATCATGAAGCAACAACAACCTATCCTCACTCGTACGCTGTTGCGCTGTCTTCTGGTCGGGGCCATTTTGGTGGCCGTTCTCCTGGCCGGCTCGTTGTGGACGCCCTATCCCTGGGAGTTTGTACGGGGAATGTGGGGGAAGCCCCAGGTTGTGGAGCGTGTGGTGAAGGTGCCGGTGGAAAAAATTGTCGAACGCATCGTCGAAGTACCCGCACCTCAAAAGGAGACGGAGAATTTTCTCGAACAGCAACCGTGGAAACCGGAGCAACTCATTGATCCTACGCCTATTCAGTTGCCACCTTTCCCACCGGTACTGCCGGAAAAACTCAACACTGGAACTTTCGAACAATTCACCGCTCTTGCCCGCGGACTTCATCTGCGCAGTGTTCTCAACCTGAAACCCGGCAGCACGGCGAGTCGCGATCGCAAAGAACGTGGAGCTTATGCGCTGCATCTGAGCATGGAGCTACTTCTGCCTCACGCGGCGGATGGTAAAGAACTGCTTCATGCAAACCCGGACTTGCCCCACGTGTTGCGAGGCTATGAGGCGCTCATGCAAACAGCTCACGTATCGCGCTGGTACAATGCCATGTATTTGCACAAACAAAATGCCGTGCGGCGCAGTCTCTCGTCCCTTGCCCAACCCCTGGATAAACACAATTTCTTTGATGTGGACACCATTCTTGAGATCACTGCACCCGAAACCCAACGACGGGTGCTCTGGCTGCAGGCAGATATGGATGTGGTCTCTGACGGGTCGGACGGCGACCGCCTGCCCACCATGCCCGATCACATCCTGAAGAGCAGCAATTATCAACCTACAACGTCCTACCGCTGGCGGAAAAAGGGAGATAAACCCAACCCGTTATTGCCCGGCTGGGAGGCTCGTCTCGCCCGGCTGCTCAAAGAAAGACCGCGCAGACCGGCGGAAATCGAAAGCGTCCGGCACGTGATTTTTGATTTGAAACGGTACAGCTACCTGTTGGCGCAGTATGACCCCTTCATCGTGATCCCTCTTACCCTGAAGGAAGGGAGGGACGACACCTTCCGTCCGCGTCCGGGGGACTACGCCGTCGTCATCGTGGGGAAGAAGCTCTACCCCGCCATTGTGGGAGATTATGGTCCGCGCAACAAGGCGGGAGAGGCTTCTTTGCGCCTCGTCAAGATCATCAATCCTGCCGCACGTGTCAACGCACGCCCCGTGAGTTCACTGGGAGTCTCTTACGTCATCTTCCCACACACGGCAGAAGATACAGCCGGCCCCATCAATTATGACCGGTTAAATACCCGGTGCCGCGAGCTGGTTGATGAACTGGGAGGCATCGCAGAAGGTGCGCAATTTATTGAGATCAAAGATCTCCTCACACCTCCTCCGCCAACCACACCGAAAGACTCGGAAACGCAGAATCCTGAATCCGATGGGAAGGACAAAGGGGACAAGCCTGAATCAAACGGAAAGAACAGCGAACAAAATGCCGCAGAGGGTGCAGGGCGTCCCGATGCGCACGAATCTGGCGCAACGCCTCAAAAGAAAAAGTCACCGAAGCCAGATGCTTCAAAGTAGACGGTCACCCAATAGCCTAACGTGTTTTACCGGTTCCCCTGATTTCGATGCCTCAAAAAAATCTCACGGTTACGTAAAATTTCCCATATAGAAAGTAACTCTATTCCTGCTTGTTTACTCATCTTGAGTGATATGTGGTTGACGTTGCTCTTTCGTTTTTGAGGCATCGGGCTTTCGGAAAATCCTCTTTTCCAGTTTTACGTGACCCTTCGGTGACTTTATTTGATGTAATACACCGATAGTCAATTATAATTTTTGGGGTGGTTGATAGTAAGTTGATTTTCTCTTATCATGGAAAAGACGGATCTTAAAAATGCAGGTGCTTTTGAGACAGGAGGGAGCATTCAGGCGAGAGTCTGAGGCGATCATTTCAAAAGTTTCGGAGACCATGGGTCCAACGTTGGGTGCCTTCTTCTCTCCTTCCCGGCAGATGGCATCGTATGCGCACTCGACCGGAGCATGAATCCCTCGCGGCACTTCATGCCTTCCATGGCGATGTAGCGAGTGCGCAGTTGTTCTGCCGAGCGGTGCCCCATTTCCAGCTGCAGCTCGGCGTAGTTGCGAAACGCGGCGAGGTGGTGCGTGGCGAAGGTGTGCCGCAGCACATCCGGCTGCCAGGTCCTGAAGCCAGCCTTTCGGTGCAGTCGTGCGCGGCGGCGTCGCCAGTTTGGCGGGCAGATCCGCTCGTCCCCGGGGCGCCGGATGCGCTTCAGGATACGCTCCAGTGGCGGGAAGATGGTGACGTGCCGTGCGCCGCCGGTCTTGCTGTGGCGCGGGGTAATGCAGATGACGCCGTCATCGAGTCGTACATCACTCCAGCGTAACCGCTCCACTTCGTTCGGACGCACGCCTGCGTAGAGCATGATAGCTGTCGCGGCGAGGCAAGAACCACCGTCAAACTCTTCGGAGGCGCTCATTAACCGCTCGATTTCTTCCTTGTTCAGAATCGTGATGCGTTTTTCTTCAATGTGTTCCGGCTCAACCTTGCGCACCGGATTCTCTGCGCACCACCCTCTCTTGCAGGCTGTGGTGAACACCCCGCTGAGGATGAGCCTTGCTTTGTTGCGTTGCCGTGGCGTATCGAACGCCTGCCGGATGTATGCCGCACACTCCGCGGGGGTGATGCTGCGAACGCGGCGTTTGGAGAGTCCTTCGCAACGCTTCAGAAACCTTCGCATGATATAGCGGAAGTCATCCAGCGTCCGTGTGCGCCTATTCCTCCGTGTCTCCAACGCTTCCCTGATTGCGCGTTCAAAGCTCACTGTCTTTTCGCGCCGTCGCAGCTCCTCCTCCCCCGCTGCAATGCACGCCACAGCGCGCTTCACACGTCCCCTCCCCGCTTCCAGCGCCCTCTTCGCCACCAACGCCGCTTCCAGCACATCCACTCCCGTCTGCCGCAGCACCTCTACCGCCGCTAGCTCTGTCTGTCTATCTGATTTCGTCTTCATATCGGTACGTATTTAGAATCCGTATGCAAGCAAAATATGACACTCCAACGAAGTTTACCAGACCTGCATTGAGAGAGCACCTTCCGCAAGAAAAGATAGCCCACAACGTGCAATAAAATACCGCACTTATCAAAAAAGAACTAACTCATAATCAACGAAACGAATCGAAAATGGTACGGATTCTAAATTCGGTACACTCCTTCTAGGTCCCCCTTGATAGACCCGATCAATCAACCACCTAAGTCCACATGAATACGAATTTGACCTCTGAGGTACTCAAATACCTAAAAGCCACGGCTTCTATTCGCGCAAGAGAAGCACTTTTCATCCCTTATAACTACGCAGAGTTGCCTGAAGACGAGAAGAAAAATTATGTAAAGGAGCTAGCGGATCTTGAAAAAAAATTCTTCTCCGTGATACAACTTGAGTATAATCTGAGAGGTCTAAGCGTAAGGCACCGCTTATGCATATCTATTATTGATAGTCTGGATGCACGGACCATTCTTCTTCGTGATATGGTGGGAGGTGAACCGCTCGACCAAAAGTTGGAACGATACAAGAAGAAGATTGGGAGCATTCTCGATGAATCAGGCAATGAGACGAATATAGACTTTGACGTACAAAAAGTTCACGCATCCAAGTATTGTAGTTATTACTGGTTGTCTGTGAAACAGTCTGAAGTTAAATGACGCTTTTCTTTGATCTTGCATGTTTTTCATATGAGGGAAGTACTGTACTGAATCGAATTTCTATAATAATGCGAAACCATGAATAAAGGAAATGCTACAGCAATCCATGATGTTGAGGAGAAAAATGCTTCCATCATTGAGGAGAATATTTGCACTCCTCCAGAAACTACACCCACGCAAATAAACCAAGAAGCCACTCCTGTATCGAGTCAAAAAATAGAGGTTTCGGTAGAAACAGCAGATGTAACAGAGGGGAAAATTGCTGAACCGAAAAAGCCTTTTCCTTGGAAGAATGTTCTTCTTTTCCCTTTTAAATTGTGCGAGTGGATTATAGTCTGGCTTTCCATTGCGGTTTGGCGGATAACAAAGTATTCTTCAATTATTGTATGGTGGATAACAAAGTATACGTTTTTTGTTACTTGGTGGCTAGTAAAATTTGCCGTGTTTCTTATCGTATTTTGTTGGGGAATTTTTGTCGGTTTCTTCGAAGTGCTTAATGTAGGAGACACCCCCCCTGAAAATCCACTCAGTAGCCGACAACCAGGAGAGACCTATGGTGAATACAGGCAGAGGCGACGAGAAGAATACGCACGCGCGAAGAAAAAGTTGACAGGAGCAAGGAAGGGTTCTTTCCGCCTTGCTGGTAAGATATGGCGCAGTTTATGGGGAATATCCGAGGAGGAAGAAGAAGAATAGATGTATTTGGCTTGATCATGATCCTGAAAGGAAAAGGGAAAACATCATGGAGATCGCTGGGAAAGTGGAAAAATTAGTAATACTACATGAAAAAGCTCATTTGGTTTGTACTTATTGTGGCTGTACTCGTTGGGCTGGCGTTCATCTTCTACCCGGAGAAGAGCGCGGAAGCGGAGCAATCACTGGAGGCGGCGGGGGCAGTAGCCGTGCAGAAGACGATATCTGCCCTGGAGGAGCGTGTGGGGAAAGCGGATGTAGCCATGGAGCACTACAAGACGGCACTGCAGGCGAAGCGGGAATCACTCATCCAGCTCAAGACGCTGAAAGCCGATTGTGAGCGACAGATACGAGATTGTAAAGCGGTCATAGCGGAAGCGGAGGGGCGCGGGGGCGACACTTCAGTCAAGCAGGCTGAACTCAAGATGCTGGAGGAGCGACTTCCCTCGCTCACGACGTCTGCGGATAAAGAAGAGAGCGGATACAAGCGATTTCAGCTTGTGCTTAAACAGAAGAAGATTGAGTTGGACACGTTGAAAGCAAAAACGCAAAGTCTTGGAGCAGAGCTTCGGGCAGCGGGAGGGAGCGATGCTGGGTTTGCGCTCCAAAAGGCACGCCAGCTGGAAGAGGAGGTGCGTAGTTCGTGCAACCGTTTGGAGGCAGAGTTGGAGGTGCAGGCGATGGATGAATCCAATTAGTAAAGAGCCATGCAGAAAATAGTTGGGATTATTATTGGAGCGGCGATTCTGCTCGTACTGTGCATTTTGGCATTTTCGCCGGAGG
>CANRLM010000022.1 GCA_947631435.1 uncultured Akkermansia sp. | reverse complement strand
CCTGCGAACTGGGGCCGGCGTTGGCGGGCTTTGCGCCGCGCGGCCGGGTTTATGAGCTGGAGACCGGACACGCTGCGACACACCTTTGCCAGTTATCACGCGCAGTACTTTCGGAACCTGCCTGCATTGCAGCTGGAAATGGGCCACCGCAGCACCGAGCTGCTGCGCACACGCTACACCACTCCACTTCGGGACGGCGGGTCAGCTCAATTCTGGAAGTGAAAAGGGCGATGAAATGCGGAATGGCAAGGACGTGTCTCTGGTTCTGCTATTTCGCGCTTTTCGGAGTATAGGTCAGCAGCAGAGCTACAGCATCCGCAGAGAGACGGCGCAGAGCCTGCAATTTATCCTGTACACGTGGCAGAGACCACAGGGTGAATTCATCATGAGCAATGAGATTGAAATACATACCGCGCAGGCAAGTGAGACACCACAGCCAGTCGTCTTGTCTCATGCCGGGGAAAAAGGAGCGCACAGCTTCTGCCCACTCGTCGAGGGCGAAAGCGTAATGCGATTCATAAACTTCTCGGGTAAGTTCCGGGGATTCGTAGCCCATTTTATTGAGGAAGCAAAGAGTTTGTTCCCCATCGGCAATTTCTCCTTCCGGCCAGTGGGTGAGGGGGGCGGTGAGCCAGGAGGAAATAATGGCACGAGCATCGCCGGAGGAAAGGGCGGCCTGCAGTGCGCCTCGACATGCTTTGTTGTACGGTTGGGAAAGATAGGCTAATGTATCGCGGTACAGATCAGCCTTTGAACCAAAGTGGTAGCGGATGGCCCCCATGGTGACACCTGCTTTCCGTGCCACCTCCCGCAGGGTGACACCACGATAGCTCAGGGAGGTGAACTCACTGATAGCCGCGCGCATGATGCGCGCCTTAGTGGCATCGGATTTGCTCATAGGGCGTCTTTCGCTTCGGCGGAAGTTTTTTCACTCCTCTTAGAGGGAAACTGCTTTTGCAGGTATTCAATGTCCTCATGGCAGAAATGGGTGAGCTTGGTGCGTGTGATGCGACCACCACTTTCTTTAAGATAGACTACACCCTTGTCGATATCGAATCGCATAAGTTTAGCAAAGATACGCCTTCCGCCATTGGCGGAGGTCCAATTTCTGAAGCCTCGTTCGGCGAGGCGATCCTTATACTGTGCGAATTCCTTATCTGCACGTGCGACGCCTTCTTTAAGTTCGATGATAAATCCGGGGAGCATGCCATCAAACCCGTCGATGCGCGCCGCGATTTTTCCGTGAGGGGTAAGAATGGCAAAGGAAGGCTTGCGAGTAAGACCGTAGCGCCTCTGCAGGGTGTTGATGCTATCTGCGTGATAGGGCGCATTATCGGCTCGTTTGTCGTCCTGAGAGGCACCGGAATCCAGGCGCAGAAGCACGGCGTGGTTGTCGGCCCAATCCAAGAATTCGCGTGTCGTGAGATATTGAGAGCCCAGAGCGTTGCTTCGCGGGCTGATAACGGAGTCGTGAAACCATACGATGAGAGGCTGTTCACGTCGGCGTGCCAGCTTGATGGAGCGAGACATGTTTGACTGCCAACCGGTGCCCTGTCGCTTGTGTTCGAAGATTTCAGTTAGCTCAGGGATTTCTGCGTCGGGGTGGTCGGCATCCGTCCAGATCAATTCTTCATCTGACCCATTGTCGATTTTTTCGAGCTCTTCGGAACTGCTCACGCTGACATTGACAGCGTTGAGGTCACCTTTGTTCGCTAGCAGAGGATTTCCGAGATTTGCCAGTGCTTGTTCTGCTGCCACGCTCGGGTCTTCGTTGTCCGGGCGCTCAATCTCCTTTCGTGTGGTGCAGGAAGCCGCCAGAGAAAGGCCGAGCAGGAGCAAAACTTGTCGCATCTCTCTCAGGTTGTTTGCAGGTTACATTTCTTGACTTCATTCCATGCATGTTCCATCTCAGACGCGGAGGGAGTTTGGATTCCCTGATGGCGTAGCAGATCAAGCATAGCATGGAAGCGCTGGGAGAATTTTTTACTGGCCTTGTACAGAGCTAAATCTGGGTTTATATTGCAGTGGCGGCAGAGGTTGATCGCCGTGAAGAGCAGATCGCCCAGCTCCTCCTCCACTTGCGCATCCGCATTCTCTAGTGACAGGGCTTCTTCTACCTCATCCATCTCCTCACGAAGTTTGTCGCATACTCCTCGGGCATCCGGCCAATCGAAACCCATCTTTGCCGCCTTCGCGGAAATTTTGAGGGCGCGCAGGTGCTCCGGTAATCCTTTCCCCGTATCGTGCAGCGGAGGCTTGTTTTCATTGTGGCGCTCAGTGCGTTTGATTTCGTCCCATCGCCGGAGCACGCCCGATGCATCACTGATGCAGGAATCGCCAAATACATGCGGATGACGCCGCACGAGTTTGTCACTCAGCTCTTGCGCTACGTCGTAAATGTCAAAATTCTCTTCCGGTGTTCCTTGCGCTATCTCAGCGTGGAAGAGCACTTGCAGCAGCACATCCCCAAGTTCCTCACGCAGGTGGCTCCAGTCCTTCGCCCGTATAGCGTCGATGCATTCATAACACTCTTCGATGAGATTAGGAATGATACTCTCATGTGTTTGCTCGGCATCCCATGGGCAGCCTCCCGGGGTGCGCAAACGGTGCATGATTGCGATGGCACGTTTCAGCTGTCGCTCCTTCTCTTCGCAGTGGATGATTTCGTCATCATTCATAAGTGGCGCTGGTCTTTGCGTTTGTTGGTGGCTCTTCCTGCCAGAATGTCCTCTACCTGCTGGACCATGTTCCAGGCTACGCGTCGCCGACGGTATTTACGCATGAGTACATCGCGCAGCGCTTCCCATAATTCGCGCGTGAATTCCACGGGGCAGGGCTCGACTTCATTACGTTGCGAGCGCGGCGCTTTCGGAGTACACGTGAGTTGCCACCACTTGCCAAAATAACTTGCTTCGTACACTACCGCGCTGCCATTCTCGGTTCGTGCCTGCCATGAAACCCTCTCCATACGTGTTTTTCAGTTGTCTTGGATGCTTTCCCATTCCCGGTTGTCATCTTTAACGAGACGGTGCAGGAGCGCCCCTGCCTCCGCCCATTTCGCGGTAGATACGATTTTCGTTCCCCTTCATGGTCGGGGTAATTTGCCTGTTAGTTTCTGTGTCCAGGGAGATGATCAGCGGTTTGGAACGGTTCCCTGCTGCATCGTATTTGTAGATGACTCTCTGCACGAGCTTCCCTTGAGGGCAAGAGAACATGCGTTCCTCCACGAGACGTGCTGAGCTGTCATAACCATAGCTGACCTTGTAGATCGGTTTGCGTTCGTGATTGTAGATGATGCAGCCCGTAAGCTGGCCGTACTTTCCCTCGTGATAGTCATTGATGGCCGCCAACTTGCCGCTTGCCGTATAGCTGGCACAGTGCATACCTTTGCTCCCGCTTTGCCGCTTATACACCGATCGGGATCCATCCGGATGGCGCACCACGCGTGACAGATCCCTGCTCTCATTCGCCAGATCCGGACTTTGTGCGAAAAGCTCGCCGAATGCGAGCAGTAGTGCAAGCGTCGCGGAGAGGAATCTAGTGTTCATACCGCTCATTCTACCGTGTTAATACTCGAAACGCAAGCGCGGATAGATTTCCTTCCTCGAGAAATTATGTTCTTTCATGAAAAATTTCAACGTTTGAGAGAAGGACAAACTTTCGAGTAAGGAAAAGTGAGAGGAAGCCGGGGGGCATGATGTTTAGAGCACGAAGGGGAAAAGTTATGTTCAGTTGCTCGTGTAATCTTGTCTTCTATTTTCAAGCCTGGCTGAATCAGAGATTTGCTTTCCTTAAAATTTGAAGAATGTTCTAATCTGCACAAAATCAAAACAATAACTTCTTTTTGTTCTTCCGGCAGGGCAACCGTGTTTCCGAGCGAATGCACCACAAATCCCTGTCTTCGGCCAAAGTTGTTTCAAGACGAGCAGGGGAGGTACAGGGCAAGCGCATTAGGAAATGCGTTTGCCGAAGTACGAACTACGAATTACGAATTGTCGTTCTAGCGCGTTTTGCGCGGGATTGCGGAGAGATAGCAGAGGTGAATTTTGAGGGCATAGGGGAGGGGTGCTTAGAAAGGCTTTGTGAGGAGCGAAGCCGGGACGGAGGGTGAAGTTGAAAGAAGCGCGAAGGATTAAAGTAAAAGTTGATAATTAGTGTGCTACACGCATTTTTGTAAACAATAGTGTAGCTTTTCCGTCGATGGAATCCTCTCAAATGCGTTTGCCTCGGGGGAGGTAGTGGAGACTTGCGGACGAGTCCTCTCGAAAGAATATAACGAAAGGTACAGGGGAAATGCAGGGCAACGGGAAAACGGATGGGAGGGGGAGAGAGCTTTATCGATTCCTGCCTCTCTTTTTTCCATCGTGTTTCGGAGCTTTGTATGAACCCCATTCCTCCAGAAGAGAGCGAGCAACAGACGCTTCTGGTGAATTTGGATCAAGCTTGATGCAGGCGTTAATCAACTGTTTGAAACGCGCGCTGGCGCCCTCCTCTCGTCGGGTCTGCCCAATGAGCAAGAAATAGGCTTCCTGCCGGTCTGCTGTGCGGATGTTTTCATTATTGATAATTTTCATGCTCTCCGTGAGCATTTCTTTTAAATTCGGATTAGAACTCGCCGTCAGGAATCCGTCTTTTGTTCCCATGAGTTTGTAGAGGAGATTCTGAGGATTGTGTGATGTGCGTGCTACTACGCCGGTGGTATCTTTTGGATCAGCCTCTTCCGCTTGTCGAGCGAGATCATCCGGTACCTTGATGGGTAAATCAGAGATTTCTCCAATTATCTTGGCTTTTGCCGGTCCCGTTACTTCGCCGGCTTTGGCAAGTAATTCACGCATTTTACGGAGAGCAGCCAGTTTCTTGGGAATATTCTCCAACCCAAGGGCTCCTGTTTCATCGCCAAGATAGTCCATTCCCGGCAGACAAGAGTACACTTTCCCTTCGTTATCCAGCATCAGGACTGATGGGCAGACTCCGAAGGGAGGCTGAGGCATTCCTGCGGATATTTCTTGCTCTTTTGCCTTCTGTTCATCTGTTGGGTTTTGATAACAAGGCACGGCGAGCAGGCGCGCCGAGCCCGTCACTTGCTCCACTTCAGGACGTTCCCAGAAACTTTTAAGCATTCTCACGCTTCGTCGGTTCCAATCCGGACCGTAGCAGAAAATAATGACTCCATCCGGTCCGGCGTTACGCAGGGCTTCGGAGTAGGAGGCATCGCGGCGAGACGTAGCGGAAGAACTATTCATATCCCCTGAAGGCGAGTCTGTCGATACCTCAGCAGCCTCCTGCATGGGCGATTCCCCTTTCGCAAGTGTCGGGGAAGCGATTCCCAGGGCAAGAAGAGCGAGTACCTGGATAGCGCAGGTGAATATGTTATTGTTATTTTCTATGCTTGTCATATACGAGAACGGCTCTGAAATCTATGCCAACCATTTGTTCCGCACCCGAATCAATACGCAAGAATTTGGCCTGGCGGGAACGGCCTCCCAGGTCAACCACGGTGTAGGCCTCATCCCTGGAATCAGGCAGATTTGTCAGGAGTTCCCATTTCTTGCCATCGGAGGAAGTTTCGATATACCATTCACGGTATTTTTTGCATCCATCGGTTGGAACGATGACAACACTGGTAATATTGACACGCTCCGGCAATTGTATCATGATTTTTACGTGGTTTCCCTTTTCCGATAGGATACGACCACCACGTGCCGTGAGTGCAGCGGCGTGTTGTACGATGGTGCTT
The DNA here is from genome assembly GCA_947631435.1 of uncultured Akkermansia sp. Classification (GTDB taxonomy): domain Bacteria; phylum Verrucomicrobiota; class Verrucomicrobiia; order Verrucomicrobiales; family Akkermansiaceae; genus Akkermansia. The sequence continues at coordinate 30,519 of CANRLM010000022.1, read as the reverse complement.
TGATCGGGATTGTATTTCTGCATCATCACCATGCCCCCTTCCGAGACCAGCTTGCCTTCCTGCTTGGGGAAATCCGGCATTTTACCCACATCCCCTGTTTCGAGGTATGGTGCGCAGTATTTGTTTGACAAGTCGAGGAAGTAATCCAAATCGCGGGGGTTGATTCGACCGGAACTCTCAAGTGTTGCTGCGCACATTTCCTCTGCTGCGCGTACCACTGAAGCTGAGAGAAGTGCGTGCTTTTCCTTCGCCTCGGCATCATCCTTCGGCAAAGCTTCCAGCAGGGTATCCACCATCCCCCGGACTTTGTCTCCCATGCGTCTGCTTTCATTGTATGCTTTGGATACGGCCCAGCTGAGGGCTGCTCCGAATTTCGGGCGACGGTTCACAGCGTCCGCCACCATCCGCAGGTACCCTTCCTTGTTGGAGAAAGACTTACCCAGCGACTCATACTGGAGATTAAGTAACTTTTGAATATCCCATTCTGCTTTTTCATTGACATCCAAATTGTCGAAGAAACTCTTGAATGCCACCATCTTCTGTTTCGGGGTGCGTAGTGCTTTGAACAGTGTCGGGTAAATTGTTTCCGCCAGGTAATGAGAGCACATCTCAGGGTGTTTGGGAGCCACAGAGGTGCAGATGAATTCGTTTACACCAAGATAACGGGAAGGCATATGAGCCAGTGACTTGGCTGCTGTTTGCAGGTAAAGTTTCCACACCGGGTTATAGAGCGGCTGCATTGTCACCGCCATCTCATAAACCTGAAGAGCGTTTTTCTCCTGGTGGTTGGCCAGCATGATGGAGCCCAGGGAGGTCAAGATCTGCGCATCGCGCGTGCGTTGCCCCTCAGCATACATGTCGGACATCATTTCTAACGCACTCCATGTGTCCATGCCCCAGACCTTCCAATGGGGGTGACGGTCATCGGAGATGGTGAAACTCGGATGCCACTTTCCATCGGCGTACACGGCGTAGGCGCAGTGCCCCGGTTCACCGACCGTGATAGCCGGCACCCCGTTGGCGCAGGAGGAAGACGCTCCGAAATGTGAGCAACCTCCGCACACGGCACCGGTGTCGCGTACAGCCTTTGCAAAATTATCCGGATAGAGTACGTTGAACGGCTCATAATAAAGGGGCGTAAAAATGGTGTCTCCAAATTTGTTGAGCGGCAGGTAAGGCACCTGAAAGGCCATGCCGGTGAATTTAATAGCGGGAGCCGAGGTGTTATCCCGCATCCAGCGCATGGAACCTGCCGAGCCGAAGGGGCTGTCGCCTTTCCATCCGCAAGGGAAGTGCATGAGCCAATCCGGCAGGTTGCCGAACTGAGAGTTGAGGAGACCTTGATCCCAGCTCTCTGCAAAGAACAAGTAGCGTTCTCGTGCAAGGAGATAGGCATTTTTTTGAGCTTCTCGTTCGGCCTTGCGGTTGCGTGATCTGGTGCCCGGCATACTGCCCAGATTTTTCGCGTCATCTGAGTTGCCCTGGTTGAACATTGACGCACCGTACCAGCCGTTGCGGGTGAACTCGACCGCCACCGCTGCAGCGATGCGTTTCTTCACGCCGGGACGTGCGGGTATATTATCCTCCGGGGGAACATCCTCATCCATTTTAGGATCTGCCTGGCGGAAATCATGAACCATGGCCAGCGCTGTCTCAGCCGATTCTAATTCGCCATCGTACACAAAAGTGGATACCCATTGAAGATCATTGAGCAAGGGAATGAGGGAATCCGTTACTCCCTTGCCTTTCATCACATCTTCCAGTTTGTCGAGATTAGATTTGTTCAGCAGCTCCCACTGCGCGATGATTAATCTGTTTTCTGGTTTCTTGATAAACTCGAGGATGCTGTCTTTGTTCATGTGGTTCAGCCCTGTGCGCACGCGTGCCGCCAATTTTTTTTGCAGCTGCTTGGGGTGTTTCCATTCTGTGGGAGATGGTCCTTTTTTGGTCTCTTCCTCTTCGACAGGTTTCACACTGTCCCCTTGCACAATCTCCATTTTTTTGACATCTGTCGTCTCCGGATCCTCCACCTCTTCCGGTTCTTCCGGAGTCTCCTCCTGTACAATTTCGGGTTCCTCCACGGGGTCGGGTACCACGACAGGCTCCTCCGCCGGTTCGGGGGGCGGCGGAAGTTCCTGCTGCACCATTTTTTGCTTCTCAGGCAACATGAATGGCTCCAGCAAAAAACCAAGGCCCGCGCAGCCGAGTACGACGGCAACGATGACGAGCTTGCTTCTCATACTCCTCCTTTTAGCCGACTTCATATGCTTTGTCAAGTGATGAGTTAGGGCAAACGCATTAGGAAGTGCGTTTGCCGAAGTACAAATTGCGAATTATGAAGGACGACGTATTGATAGTTAGCGCGCTAGCGTGCGTTTCTGCGGTGCTTCAACATGGCTGAACTTCTGGGGCATGGGGGAGGGATGGTTAGAAAGGGAGAGTGAGGAGCGAAGCGGGGTGAGGGGTGAAGTTGAGGGAAGGACGAAGAATTGAACTAGCGCGCTTTGCGCGTTTTTTTGCGGAGCGGTAGCGGAGTCGAATTTTTGGGGTGTAGCGGATGGTTGGTCAAAAAGTTTTTGTGAAGATCCATCATCATGATGACCACTTGTTGTCATGATTTTTGATGCGTATAAACTGCGATATCAGTCAACAAGAGCATTTTCTCTGTTGATTGACTTCTCTCAAATGCGATTGCCCTGTTAGTACGCGTGGAAATCTCATTTTCTGACGCGTTTACGCGGGCCTCTTCCCCATTTGGGCTTGCTTTTTTTCACGAAGAGGTGTAGTCTTGCGCGCATCTTCCGTTGGGAAGATTCATTTACAAGATATTGACTCATGGAAACGCTCAAAATTGAACGCGCTCTGCTGTCAGTCTCCGATAAGACAGGACTGGAAGAATTCGCAAAAGGACTCGCCAGGCAAGGGGTGCAGCTTATCTCAACGGGCGGAACCTGCAAGTTCCTTAAGGACCTTGGGCTCCAGGTCACCGAAATTTCTGAGTACACAGGAGCTCCCGAGCTTTTCGACGGTCGCGTTAAGACCCTGCATCCCATGGTACACGGAGGTCTCCTGCAGCGCCGCGACCTTCCGGAGCATCGTAAGCAAGCCGAGCAGCACCATATCCCCACCATTGATCTCGTCTGTGTGAACCTCTACCCCTTTGAGGAGACAATTGCCAAGAGTGGGGTTACTCTGGCCGAGGCTATCGAAAAAATAGATATCGGGGGGCCATCCATGCTGCGTTCTGCGGCGAAGAATTATGCCGCCGTGACTGTGGTATCGGATCCGGCGGACTACGCGATGGTGCTGGAAGAGATGGGGGCCCACCAGGGAGGAACGACCCTTAAGACGCGTGAGAAATTGGCGATCAAGGTCTTTATGCGGACTTCGGAGTATGATGCTGCCATCTCGAACTATCTGGGGCATCAAGCGGAAGGTAGCACCAAGGCTAATTTTTCGCTCACACTTCCTTTTGCCCAGACCTTGCGCTACGGGGATAATCCCCACCAGCCCAGCGTTCTTTACGGGAACTTTGACAAGATTTTTACCCAGCTGCAAGGAAAGGAACTTTCCTACACCAACGTATTGGATCTTGATGCCGCCGCGTCGCTTATATCCAATTTCCGTCGTCCTACAGTCGGCATTTTAAAGCATACAAATCCCTGCGGCGTGGGGCAGGATGATAATGACCTCGTGCAGGCATGGAAGCTTGCGTACCGCACGGATACACAGGCACCTTTTGGCGGGGTCATCGTGATGAATCGTCCGATGACGGAAGCTCTTGCCCGCATTGTGGGAGCCATTTTCACGGACGTTATTATAGCGCCAGACTATGAGCCGGAGGCTCGTGTCATCCTGCAAAAGAAGAAGAATTGCCGTATCATGCGCGTCAATATGGATGCCTGGCGTGAGTATGGCAAGTATCCCATGGTACGCACTGCTCCCGGTGGCGTGATGACCATGAAGCGGGACGACGAAGTGCTTGGTTTGGATGGGCTTGATGCCAAAGTCGTTACGAAGCGTGTACCTACAGCAGATGAGATGGAAGCCATGCGTTTTGCGTGGCGTGTCTGTAAGCAGGTGCATTCCAACGCTATTGTCTTTACCGACAGAAATGGAACACTTGGCATTGGAGCCGGTCAGATGAGTCGTGTTGATTCTGCTAAGATCGCGGTTTGGAAAGCTGGTCAGGCCGGGTTGAGTTTGCAAGGGAGCGTCATCGCCTCTGATGGTCTTTTCCCATTTGCCGACGGTTTGCAGACTGCGATTGATGCCGGTGCCACTGCTTGCATTCAGCCGGGTGGCTCTATTCGCGACCAGGAGGTGATTGACGCGGCAGATGCCGCCGGCATCGCTATGGTCTTTACCGGTGTTCGCCATTTTCTCCACTGATTTTACGCCTCGGACTGCGATATGAAGCTGGGGGTTAATATCGACCATGTGGCGACTCTGCGTCAGGCTCGCTATGCCGGCGTGGTCACGGAGGCTGTTCCTGAGCCGTCTGTGCTGGAGGCTGCTCGCGCGGCTCTTATCGGCGGGGCAGATTCCATTACCCTGCATGTGCGCGAGGATCGCCGCCATATGCAGGATGCAGATGCCCACGCTGTGCGGCACGAGATCCCTCTGCCACTGAATCTCGAGATGGGCGCCACCCCTGCTATGCTTGATTTCGCGTGTAACCTGCATCCGGATTTTGTCTGTCTCGTTCCTGAACGACGGCAGGAGGTTACCACCGAGGGAGGATTGGATGTCGCGTCCCGCTCCGGCGAGTTGCAGCATCTCGTTGCTTCTCTTGCCGCCGCTGGTTGTCGAGTGAGTATGTTCATCGACCCGGATATTGCTCAGGTGGAGGCATCTGCCGCTATCGGCGCTCCGATGGTAGAGTTGCATACGGGGCGCTTTGCCGACACCGCCGGAGCTGAGAGAGATGCTGAACTGCGGCGACTCATTCACGCTGCGCGGTGTGCTCACGAACGAGGTTTGGAAGTGCATGCAGGTCATGGTATCCGAGTGTCCTCTCTGCCGCTCCTTGCACAGGTGCCTCATCTCTCCGAGTTGAATATCGGGCATACCATTATTTCCCGCGCCATGTTTGTAGGACTGGCAGCGGCTGTGCGCGAGATGCGAGAGGCGATGGATCGCGTCTTTCAGGCGGGTTGATGGTTTCCCCGTTTGCTCCTGAAACTCGGCAGCAGGCAGAGCAGGGCGACAAGCAGGCAGACCCACACCGCCCAGTCGCCCCAACGGGCGTACAAGGTAAGTCCGGCATTTGGATCCACCGGCAGCACACCGTAGCTATAGCCCGGCAGGTGCGGGGTCCCGTCCGTTTTCAGCAGAGAGTGAATCACTGCTCCGTTCGGGGCGATGCTGCAGCAGACACCCATATTCGCCGCGCGCACCATGGAACGTCGCAGCTCAATGCAGCGCATGGCGGCGGATCGCGCTTGCTGTACTCCGCATGCCGATTTGCGGAACCACGCGTCATTGGACGCGTTGACGATCACTTGCGCGCCGGGGCGGGCAAATCGGCGCAACAGATCCCCTACAGTGTCTTCGTAGCAGATGGCGGGGATTACCCCGATGTTTTTATCCAACCCAGGAGCGGGGACGACTAACGGCTCGGTGCCTTTTCCGGGGCGGATGCCTTCGCCCACTTGCGTGCCAGTGATCCTGGAGTAGGCACGACCGATCCATTCTACATCCTGTGCCAGCGGAATGTACTCACCAAAGGGCATAAGGTGTTGCTTTGAGACGGTTTTGAGGCTTGCCCAATCTCCTGCGATGCAGGCGAGGGAATTGAGCATACCGACTGGGCGATTTCCCATGGCGCTGCGTCGGAAGAGAACTTCGTCCACCCCCGTAAAGAGCACAAAATCCGGTCCGCCAAGCTCCTGCACACGTTGTCGAGCCAGGGGCAGACCTTCCTTACTCATGAGGTTGTCATCAGTCATTGCGTCCGGCAGAATCTCTCCGGGAGCATCTTCCCTTCGCAAGAGAGGGAAGGGCAACGCGCTCTCCGGCCAGACAACCCAGACCGGTAGTTGAAGCGTAAGCCCCATATCCTGCATCTTCGTGGCGCGTTGCATGGTATCTCTCGCGATCTCATTGTATGCCTGCACAGTGGCGTTGAGATACTGGCGGTACTGAGCAGGAGAACGTTCTTCGCGAATATGTTCCAGTTGGTCTTTGTTGATCTGCACTGCCAGCACGGGCAAGGAAACTGTTTCTCTTTCCCGTAGCATGCGTGCCGGGGAATATGCCGTGGAAAGTGCCAGCCCGCCTGTAAAAAGTCCGAAAAGAATAACAACTCCGGCGTAAAAATCCCACGGACGGCAGCCTCGTCCTACCCTTCGGAAACACAGAACCGTGCGCCGGAAGGCTCGCCAGAGGATGACCGCCATGCTGATCGGGATGAACGAGAGCACCGCGGTGCCCACAAATTCTGCCCACTGTACGAAGGAAAGACCATTGTAGAGAGCCATGCCCGGGCTGTTCCACGTAAACGCCAGAGCGCCCTTTCCGCGGAGCCATTCTACCAAAACCCAGAGAGCGCCGCAGCCCAGCGCAGCACGAACGGAGGAAAAGAGATCTGCTTTCACCCATTCGTCCCACCGCTGACGACGTTCCTCCATTGCTTCTCCGTCGATGGTTTCCGGCGTCTGCAATGGCATGAGCATACGACCGGCTACGAGCGCCCATAGCCCCGGCAACACGGCATATACTGCCATGAGCGGCACGAAAGCAACAGCCATGAAGACCCCCATCGGGATGTCAAAGACATTCCCTACCTCGTGAATCCACCAAAAACTCACGCTGTACCAGCTCATCCCGAAGACCCAGCCAAGCGCGAAGGAAGTTTTCCGGCTGCGTTTTCCCCCGCCGCACCACAATGCGCTGAGCAGTGGGAGCAGCCCAAGCCACACTAAGTCTCCGCAGTCGTACGGAGGAAACGCCATCGCCATCGTGAGCCCGCCGCCGATGCTGAGCAGATAGCGCACCCACCATGCCATGGCAACTCGCGCCTCGCGTGGAGCAGATGGTTCAGGTGATCCCTTTTCCGAGAGGTGGCTTGCTTGCATGCACCTCATTCTCCTCTCAAAAATCCCGCCTTGCAACAAAAAAAGATTGCTTTCGTAAAAAACATCAGGCATCATATCTGCGGGCCAGGAGCGCCCTGCACATTATGGCTGATATTGATGAAAAAAATGAGAAAAATGTTCCCGGAAAGTTCTATGTCGATAGCAATTGCATCGACTGCGACCTCTGCCGGGAATCGGCTCCCGACTTCTTCGCTCGCGATGATGATGAGGGCGTTTCTTACGTAAAAAAGCAACCTGCGACCGATGAGGAGATTGCCTCCTGCACTGAGGCCATGGAAGGTTGTCCCGTTCAGGCGATCGGGGATGATGGCGAGTGATTTCTCGTCTCTCGTGTCTTTATTCCGTTTTTCAGGCCTCGGAGCGGTTTTTCTCGCCCGGGGTCTTTTTTCTTGTCTCTTTCATGCTTCGTCGCCGTTCTACATCTTCTGATTCTCCTCGCAAAAAGGGCGGAAAATCCGCGGGAATGCCGCCGGATGCTGCTACAAAAAGGGCGGTGCGCACCATGATGAGGGGGCGTTCTTCGAAGTCTCGCTACGTGTTCAGGATGTACCCCGATGGTTCCGAGCGTCCGGAGCGCGTTGTCACCGGGAGAGAGTGTTACAGGCGGAAGGCTCTGGAAGATTTCTTCGGCGAGGAACCCTTGTTGCCCGTAGGGGCAAATGTGCGCGGGATGAAATCCCTTCTGGCAGAAGTGATGAGCAAACTCAATTTGCACGAGGGAGAATTTGATTCCGCTATGCTGGCGGATGCCTGGCGCAAAGCCGCCGGAGAGTACCTGGCGGAGCACGCGCAGTTTATTTCTCTCTCCGATGGCCTCGCCATCATCGCCGCGCCGCATCCTGCTGTGCGATTTGAATTGCAGCGCCAGCAGAAGAGACTGATGACCGCCCTCAATGGTGTTCTGGGCATGGGCTGTGTGAAACGGTTGCGTTTCATTCAACGCTGACTTCCGAGAGGAGGGGCGGTTCGGAGCTCGCGGGTGAGGTATAGGGTGATGAGCAGCGCTCCGACTCCCAGCACAGCGCACTGCATCCGAGCATCCATCCCCGCTGCGCGCATCCCGAGCTGCACTACTACCGCCAGGATACCCAGAGCGCAGTCCACCAGATTCCCGGCTGCAATGACATCGCCGCGGCGAGCATCATCCGCGTGATCCTGCAACAACGCATTGAGCGGCACCAAGTATCCGGAGGCAAAAAAACCTGCTCCGGCAAGAGATGCATAGAAGAGAGGATGCCCGTACGGCAGCAGCTGCAGGGCAGAGCACGAGAGGAAGATGCCGATGCCGCCGGGAACGATGAGGCGTATGTTGATGCTCCTCCGGCAGAGCATGGATGCCAGCGCGCCGCCCAGCACTGAGCCTCCGCTGATCCATGCAATGAGCATGGCGGAATCCTTTTGCTGTCCGAGCACTTGCATGAAGTGCTGCGCGTTGCTTGTCGGGCTAGCCACTCCTTGTGCCTCCTCTGCCATTTGCAGAGCGATAAGCATCATCACCCCAGCGATGAACCAGAAGAAGCCGATGCCTATCTCGCTGTAGCGAAGGATACGATCGCTCCACAGCATTTTGAGTTGCGTCAGGTGTTCAAAGAGGATGCTGCGCTTCCACGTCCGCGTGCTCTGCGCCGGGTAGCAGGGCAGAAACAGGCTCAGGGCGTACACACTGAGCGCCGTGAACAGGCACGCGCCGCAGGGCCACGCCGCTGCTTCCCAGCCTGCGTCTTCCCCCCAGCGCCGTAACAGTTCGTACACCACCCACAAGGCTCCCACCTGCCCCACAAGCAGGGCGAGGAGTGAGCTGATTTCCAGCATTCCACTGGCGAACCCGATATTTTGCGTGCCCACCATATCTTTCACCAGACCCTTTTTTGCGGGGCTGAAAAACATCGCCTGCACGCAAAAGACGGAGAAGAACAGCACGGAGGTTGCCACACTGTGCATAAAGAGCCCGGTGACGATGCCCACGAGGGCCACAACCTGCAACAGCACCATGGAGCGCAGAAGTTTGGTCTTACAGTAACGATCAGAAATCCATCCCGCTACCGGAGAAAATAAAACAAACGGCACCACGATGAGGACGGAAAGAGGGTACTGCAACATACGCCCCAGCCAGATGCCCAGAGCGATGAGGATGAACTGCACGCCTTTTTCGTTCAATGAGTTGATAGATTGGATGCACAGCAGGCTCCAAAAAGCGCGCCAGGCGGGTTTCCCCGATGGTTGTTGCTGAGAAGGCATGAAGGGGAAAAAGTAGAAGGTTAAACGATGGGAGGACGTGCTCCGGAGACGGCGTGCGGAGTATAGAGCTCTTCCAATTGCTCGATTTCTTTTTTCGTGAGCTCCAGCTCCATCGCGGCAACCGCATCGTCAAAGTGTGCAGCATTCGTTGCTCCGACAATGGGAGAAGCCACTCCCTTTGCGAAGAGCCACGCCAGAGCTACGGCGCTCATGGATGTTCCTCTCTCCTCTGCAACCTGAGCCACGCGATTTACGATGTGTACGTCTGCCCCTCGTGAGGCGTCATATTTGTTGCGCAGATTGCGATCCGTCCTGCTGCGAGCGCTGTCCGTGTTCCACCCTCTGTGAGTGAGATGTCCGCCCGCCAGCGGACTGTACGGAATGAGAGAGACGTTGTATTGGCGGCAGAGGGGGATCAACTCACGTTCGTCCTCGCGGTAAATGAGGTTGTAGTGATTCTGCATGGCAGAGAAGGGAGTCAACCCATTCTTTTCCGCCGCCAGTTGCATGTTATGAAACTGGTAGCCATACATGGCAGAGGCCCCCAGCGCACGAACCTTTCCCGCTTTCACCAATTTGTCGAGCGTCTCCATCGTTTCCTCAATGGGCGTGGTATAATCGAAACGGTGGATGTAGTAGAGATCCAGATAATCTGTTCCGAGGCGCTGAAGGGATCCGTCAATTTCCCGCAGGATGGCATCCCGAGACAGCATGCCTTCGTTGAAATATACCTTGGAGGCGAGGACGACGTTCTCCCGCGATACTCCGAGCTCCCTGAGGGCGCGACCAATGAATTGCTCACTCGTGCCGTGCGAGTAACAGTTCGCCGTGTCGATGAAATTTACGCCTACTTCCAGGGCGTGTGCGATCATCTCGGTCGTTGCAGCCTGATTCAACGTCCAGAGACGAAAATCCTCCGAAGGAGTGCCAAAGGACATGCCGCCCACGCAGATACGCGAAACGCGGATGCCACTGCTGCCGATTTCGGTGTAGGTCATTGTCCGGACAAGGTGGTGGATGGAGGAAGTATCAAGCTTTTTGCCCAGGCTTGCGCAGCTGCTTTGATGTCTTGCGATGTGTGCGCGTGCTGAGCTGCGAATCGTGGCACAAACCAGGGGAAACCGCCTACGAGATCGTGGAAGACCTGCACTTCGCCGTCGCAAGTACCGTGCCCGGATCCGATGCCGATCGTGATGACAGAAGAGGAGGCCGTGAGCTGCGCTGCCGCTTCCGCCCGGGTGCATTCGATGACAACCGAAAACACCCCCGCAGCCTCCACGGCCCGCAAATCGCGCAGCAGCGTCTCTACCTCTTCATCCGTTTTTCCTCGCATGCGGTAGCCGCCGTCCTCCTTGATATGCTGGGGAAGCAGCCCGATGTGCCCCTGCACGGGTATTCCGGCGGAAATGATGGCTCGTATTTGCTCCTGCACAGCAGCTCCTCCCTCCAGTTTCACTGCCTCCGCACCTGCGGCGATGAGCGCCTTTGCGCTCTGTACCGCCAGCTGAGGGGTGTCGTACGTGTGCACCGGCATGTCCGCCACCAGCAGAGCCTGCGGGTGTGCGCGTGCCACGGCTTCGGTATGGTGCAGCATGTGTTGCAGGGTCACACTCGTGGTGTCCGGGTAACCCAGAACCATCATGCCCAGCGAATCACCCACCAGAAGCATATCAATGGCTCCTGTTTCATCCAGCAGGCGCGCAGTGGGGTAATCGTACGCCGTGAGCTGCACAACAGGACGTATCCCTTTGCAGGCTGTTATTGCGCGGATTTTTTCCGTTGTGGTCATGGAAGTTTTACAAGTTAAAGAGACTTACATCTTTTCCTTCTCCGGGTAGTTGCGCCAGCAGGTCTGCCATGGTTCCATCCAGCCCCGGCAGTTTGAGTTCGGGGTCGATATCGCAGAGAGGTTGCAGCACGAAGCGCCGCTGTGCGATGCGGGGGTGGGGCAGGGTGAGTCGCTCGCTCTGCCGTTGCTCTTCCCCACAGTACAGAAGGTCGATGTCGCAGGTGCGCGGCTCTCCGTGTTCTCCGTTGCGCGTTCTACCGAGTTCTCTTTCGATACGCATAATTTGCTCAAGTATTTCTTCCGGAGCTTCCGTGGTGAAAACTTCCACGCACGCGTTCAGAAAATTCGGGCTTCCTGGTGGACAGCCCACTGGCTTCGTTTCGTATACGCGTGAGAGTCTCAGGTCGCCAAAGAGCTCGGCGAGTTTATCGCAGGCGCGTTCCAGGTACGCCAGACGGTCTCCGCGATTGGAGCCGAGGGAAAACCCGGTGCGTCGCACGGCAGGGGTGGCATCGCCGCACGATTCAGTCTGTGAGACCGAGAACATCCTGCATGGAGTAGAGACCGGCGGGGCGAGCGCTCACCCACAGCATGGCGCGCACGGCACCACCGGCGAATGTCATGCGACTGCCGGCTTTATGCGTCAGTTCCACACGTTCGCCATCCGTAGCGAACATGACAGTGTGATCTCCTACCACATCACCGCCACGCAGGGAGTGCATGCCGATCTGGCGTTGAGGCCGCGCGCCTACAAGCCCTGCGCGCCCGTGCACCACATCCTTTTGATAATCCATTCCCCACGCGTCGCAAATTTTTTCGGCGAGTGAACGAGCCGTCCCGCTGGGAGCGTCCAGTTTGTGGTGGTGGTGCATCTCCACAATCTCAGCGTCGTAGCCCTGCAGGATACTCGCCGCTTTTCGAGTGAGCCAGAAGAGGGTGTTTACACCGATGGAGTAGTTGGAGGAGAAAACAATGGGAATTTGCCCGGCAGCTTTGGCAATGGCAGAGCGTTCCTCATCCGTATGCCCGGTGGTGCCGATGACAAGCGGCTTCTTTTGCGCCACGGCAGTGGCGACAAGTTCCGGAGTGAAACCGTGGAAGGAGAAATCAATGGCGCCATCCGCCTTGCTCAGTGCGGCGGCGATATCCTGCCCTGCATCGTGGGTGGCAGCGAGGTTGGTTTCTGCGCAGAGTTCGACGGCTTGTTTCACCGCTTGTCCCATGCGCCCGGAGATACCTGTTACGAGTATATTCATTGTCTGGATTTTTTTCGATATGTCACAATCAGGCAATCAGATCGAAGCGGCGCAGAAGCTCCGCGAGCTGCTCCCGCTTTTCTTCTGCCAACTCTGCCAGCGGCAGCCGCAGCTCCCACGTGATATCTCCCCTCAGCGCCAATGCTGCTTTGATCGGTACAGGGTTCACATCCAGGCTCATCAGCCCTTTCATCAGCGGGTAGTATTTCCTCTGCAACGCTTGCGCTCTCTTGCCGTCACCGCTCAGCGCGGCATCCACCAGTTCTTTCATCTGCACCGGCGCCACATTTGATGTCACCGACACCAGCCCCACAGCTCCGCACGAGATAAACGGCACCGTGAGACCATCATCCCCGGAAAGCACGGAGAAATCCTCCGGCAACGCCTGCACCAATTGGTTCACACGCTCCACACTACCACCGGCTTCTTTGATGCCACGTATCGTCGGACAATCCTTCGCCAGCCGCGCCGCCGTCGCTACCGCAATTTCGATTCCACTGCGACCCGGGATGCTGTAGAGCAGAACCGGCAGTGAAGTGCTCTCTGCCACAGCTTTGAAGTGCCGATAAAGTCCTTCCTGTGAGGGCTTGTTGTAGTACGGACACACCTGCAATGTCCCGTCAGCGCCCATTTGCTCTGCCTCTCTGGTCATTGCGATGGCCTCAGCAGTAGAGTTCGATCCCGTGCCGGCGATAACCTGGCAGCGTCCCGCTGAGTGCTCGATGGCGATGCGGATGACATCCATGTGCTCTCGATGCGTCAGCGTGGGAGATTCCCCGGTAGTGCCTACGGGCACGATTCCTGTGACCCCGGCGGCAATTTGCGTATCAATTAACCGACGAAAAGCCGGCTCGTCTACCTCCCCGCCGCGAAAGGGAGTGATAATAGCTGTGTACAATCCCTCGTATCTCATGGTCTTCCTGCACTATACTACGCCGAGTACGTCTTGTCAAGCTGTCTGAATTGCTGAATATTGGTGACAAAATGCGTTTTTTGTCACTCCTTTACAGAAGAAAAATGTTTAATGGGACCGTTATTATTGTCTCTCCTGCGAAACAGCAGCGACAGATGCACCGGGCGGGAGGGGTTGCTGAGGACATGGAAGGGGATAAAAGTGGATATTTTTCCTTTCGGAGTAGGAACCCAACAAGCTGACGTTCTCAGAAAGGAAAGTGCTTGCCTCCTGCGGCGGTGACAGCAAAATGTGCCCGGGTGTCGTGGTTCGTAATTGGTTGTTTTTGGAAGAAATTAGAATACCATGTAAAGAGTTAATCCTCATCTTTTTTGCACCGGTAACCTGACGCATCTAATCTTGAGAAGCTTACCCTGAGATTTTAACTTGACTTCATTTTTCTTGAATGGTAGCATGCGCCTACCACTTGGTAGGTATGAAACAGGCGCGCACAACAATATCTTGTTACCCCCCCCTGTTTATTGCAATATATTGATATTGCTAGCCATGCTGTCTTGTTTTCCTTTTCTCCTCGTGTAGGTCGGTTGTCCTGCACCCCCCTCCTGTTTGTCGCATTGAAGCTATTTTTATGAAACAATCAATACGAATGATGATATGGGGAGCTCTTGCTTTAGTGAGCTCGGTATATACCGCATGGGCGGGATACAAGCCAGTCGATGTCTCTGATATCCAGGGCGATCAACGAAAACAACTGATGGAAGCAGTGCGGGGTGTCAACAAAATGCCGGCGTCGGCAAGGGACTGTTATGTTTGCGAGCAACTGGGGCTTTGTTTTAGTATGGATGGTAGTGAAACTGGGCGTCTCTCAGGTGGATATCCTGCCACCACAAATCTCGACAAGGCAAAATTTGTGAGCAAAGCCGGATGTCTCACCGCTTGGGGGAATGCTGTAGCTCCTGCCGGGAAACAGTGGGAAAAAAGCTACGATGACGCACATCAATTTAAGCCGGGAGCCGTTCTCAGTTTTTTTAAGAAGGATGTAGACAGTGTGGTGCGGAACACGGCGAAATATTTGTTGAAGAAAATGCCGGACATCACCAGACAGGCCATGCTCGCTTCCATCGGCAGGATGCTTTACAAGGCGGATGGGACAACTCTGCCTGAGTCAGGTTACAACGCAAAGGACAGAATCGGCAGCGGATTTGATGTGGACTATAATGGGAATCCAAGCGATGGATACTCCTTCATGGATCCGACGGGGAGGGAATGCTCTCTGCAGGAGGCTTTTGCTGCGGATGCTAAAAAGAAACGTTGGCGCGATACCGTGAGACGCTGCGAAAACCTCGTCGGTGCACGAGATATTCTTGCCCTTTTCCCAGAGGAGGTGAAAGCGATGCGCAAGCACTACAAACAGAAGCAGGCGCAGATGAAAGAACAGCAGGATGCCATTGCGAACGAAGCGATAAAACAAGCGGACGCCATGCTTCAGACGCTGCCTTCTGACGCACAGGAACGCCTCATTGCCGAGGCAGCGGGGATGTTCTATTATACGGGAAATTATGAGTTTAGCGGGGTCGATTGGAAAACCGGCACTATTTCGACAAAGGGTGCGCTTTACTTGGGGAATGGAAGCAAGGTGTATGGACCGTGCAATGGTGGGGATGCCCCGGTAGTGCGCGAACTTCTGCGCAAGGTGCCTCACAGCGTGATTTTGGAACGTTATGCGGAACCGCTGAAAAAGATGGCGAGATACATGGCGAAGGATCGTTTCCAGAATATGCCCGGGATTCTGAGGGATGCGCTGCGCTGTGAGCTTACCGGCAAGCTGACTACTGCTGACGGTTCTCCTGCGGTAGATGGTGAGACAACGATGGATTTGTATGTGCTCGGCCCGGTACTCACAAAAGTGCCGATACCCTGCGCTAAAGTGAATGCTGATAAAGCCCGCTTCACCACGTCCCGGGGTATAACTCTGCCATATAGCTCGATTAAATCATACCTGTCACAATACACCCGCTCGGTGCAGTTGGCTCATCTCTGCGCATTGATTCTCGGTCCGGAAGAGATTGCCAAGTGTATACCGCAGGGCGGAGAAGAGGAGAAGGAATTGCCCAAAACTCCTTAAAGAACGACAGCCATGGGCGGCGGTTTCCTGGAAGACGCCGCTTCGCCTAAGGACGCGCAGTATGCGGAGGGAGTAGCCGCCCTACGCCGCATGTCCTCCGCGCTACGGCGCGCCTGGTTGGCGGAAAACATGGGCTTGTGCTACACGCAGAGCAATGCCCCCGCCTACATGGCGCCCCATGTCGCGAATGCTAACGCCCTCTTTGTGGATGAGCAGGGGAAGGAGAGAAAGCTCTCGGAGGTAGCAACCGACAAAATGGCTCCCGACTGGGTGGCAGCTACCAAGGCGGCACTCGCCGTGGGACATGAACGGGTTGCCGAGTCCTTCAAGGAGGACTAAAAGCTCTCGCCGTGCAAACTGCTACGCACATTCTGAACGAGGTGGATGGAACTTCGCGGTATACATGGTTAGCAGAAAAAAATAGGTTCTTCTTTCGGACAGACGGTCAGCCTGTTTCTGCAGTAGAGGGAACGGCTACCGCAGAGAGTGGCTTTTCATTTCAGTTCGTGAGATATAAAGGAAAACTCTTTTATAATCCCCAAGGCGAGATTATCAAACCAATACGTCCTTCCCCGAATGTTTGGCAGAGCCGCTGGCACATGCTTTTCCGTTGCGCAAATGTGGCAGGAATCGAAGCGATCAATGCCGCGTTCAAGGCAGATGTGGATGCCATGCGCGCCGCTTATGAAAAGTCACCTTTCTACAAAAAGTAGACTTATTGAGGATTTGGCAGTCTTTCGGATCTTGTAGCCAGCGAATTGCATGTAATTCTTGCTTTGTTGTATCGAGAGGCCAGCGAGGCATATTTTTCCCTCCACTCAGAAAGTAACTCTGTTTGTGCTTGTTTACTCATCTTAAGTGACATGTGGTTGATATTACCTCTTCATTTTTGAGGCATCAAGCTTTCAGGAAATTCCCTTTCCTCATTTTTAGCATCCCTTCGGTGACTTTATTTTTGAGGCAATGCGGCCATGCGGCGATCCAATCTTGAGAAGCTCACCCTGAGATTTTAACTTGACTTCATTTTTCTTGAATGGTAACATGCGCCCCACTTGGTAGGTATGAATCAGGTGCGCATAACAATATCTTGTTACCCCCCCCCCCCCCTTGTTAATTGCAATATATTGATATTGCTAGCTTTGCTATTTAATTTTCCTCTCCTCCTTGTGTAGATCGCTTGTCCTATATTTCCTTATGTTTATCTCATTGAAGCTATCTTTATGAAAAAAACGATACGAATTGTGATGTTCTGCACGCTCGTACTGGCAAACTTTGCGAGTGTGGCTCGAGCGGAGTACAAGCCCGTAGATACGTCCGATATCAAGGGAAACCAGCGTAAGCAACTTTCAGAACTTGTCGGGGAGGTAAGAAAGATGCCGACTCAATCACAAGACGGATTTCTGTGTGAGCAACTGGGTCTTTGCTTTGCTACGGATGGTTCAAAAGTCATGTGGTATGATAAAGGACCAAGGACAACTGCCTCGAAGGCTTTTTTCGTGGGCAGGAGTGGGCGTCCCTTGCCCTTCGCTCAAGCCTACTCCAAGGGAAGTCCGGTATGGAGTAAATGTTACGACACAAATATTCCAATTAATCAAACTAAGCCAAGGGCGCTTCTCAGTTTCTTTAAAAATGACGTTGAACGTGTTGTGCGCAATACGGCAAAATACCTGATGAAGGAAATGCCGGATGATTTGCGTTGGACATTGCTCGCTACGCTGGATAAGAAGCTTTACTATCAGGATGGTCGGAGCGCATCAGAGAAGAAGCACGAGTTTTCATTGGAATGTGGTGCTAAATTTTCATATTATGGAGACTGGGAAAATGGTTATTGTATGGGTGCGAGTGGGGAAGAAATAAAGGTCTGGGAGGCTTTTCGTATAAAAGAAGGACGCTGGGAGCGGTACCGGAGGTGGAGTGATATTGTACGGCGCTGTGCTAATCTGGTGGGAGACAAGGACATTCTCGCTCTCTTCCCGGAGGAGGTGAAAGCGATGCGCAAGCAGTACAAACAGAGGTTGGCGCAGATGAAAGAACAGAAGGATGAGGCTAATAAGGCCTTGCTGGCAGCGGCGGATGAGATGCTGGCTTCGCTCCCCAACGAGGATTTGAAATATGCGAAAATAGCAGCGGCCATCGGGCTTTATTTCGAAGATCACGCTAAGGCTGGGTATAACGGCAGTAGCGGCGGGCTGAATCCGAATGTGACAATTTTTCTGCCAAATGGGAAAAAATTGACCGGTGGTGACAACCTGGTGAACGGTACCAATCCCGGCATTTTGCAACAAATTCCTCACGAAGCGATTTTGGAGCATTACAGGGAACCGATTACACAGATGGCAAGGCACATAGCGGAGGATCGCTTCAAGGAGATGCCGCCCATAGTGCGAGACCTTATGAGAGCCGAAATTTCCGGTAATCTTATTAATGCGGATGGTTCACCGGCTCAAGATTTGGGAGGTGGCTATTCAACGGTTGAAACTCACAATCGCCGCACGTGGAAAGTCTCCATGGTCAGCGTCGATAGGACTAAGACATTTTTTGTGGACTCCGTGGGAAGAAAGCTTCCCTACAGCATTGTTGAACAGTACAATTCATATGGGCAAACATTCCGACTCATCCACCTCTGCACCTTAATACTAGGTTCGGACGAGGTGCTCGAATACATCCCGCCTGCGGGCGAAAATGAGGAAAAAGACTTGCGCGAAGCGTCGAGAAAATCCGCCATGGGCAGCACTTCTCCGGAAGGGGTCGCTTCGTCCGGGGGTGCGCAGTACGCGGAGGGAATTGCAGCCTTACGCCGTATGTCGACTGGCATGCGGCGCGCCTGGCTGGCGGAAAACATGGGCTTCTGCTACACGCAGAGCAATGCTCCCGCCTATACGGCGCCTCATATCGCGAATGATAACGCCCTCTTTGTGGATGAGCAGGGGAAGGAGCGCAAACTCTCGGAGGTAGCTACCGACAAAATGACTCCCGACTGGGTGGCGGCCACCAAGGCAGCTCTCGCCGTGGGTCACGAACAGGTTGCGGCTCCCTTCAAGGAGGAGTTAAAAGCTCTTGCCGTGCAAACTGCTACGCACATTCTGAAATCCATAGATAAAACTCCGCGTTATTCATGGCTTGCAGAGATGAATCATCTGATATTCAATCCGAATGGTCAATCTGCCTATCCCCCGGGGGGACAGACCAATTCCGTAGAAAGTGGGTTCAAAGTACACGCGCCAGATGTAAATTATGGGGGCAAACTGTATTACAATCCGCAGGGTAAAATCTCTCAACCCTCAGCGAGTAATGCGGGATGGAAGCGTTGGAACATGCTTTTCCGCTGCGCCGATGTGGCAGGTATCGAGGCGATCAATGCCGAGTTCAAGGCAGATGTGGAAGCCATGCGCGCCGCCTATAAGAAGTCACCTTTCTACAAAAAGTAGACTTATTGAGGAGTTGGACGTCTTTCATCGTGTTGCCTGGCGCCTTTCCGGTCTTTGGCAGGCGTGAGATTGGTTTTCCAATCCTCAGTACAGAAAGCCATGGAGAAGAACTATAGACCGTTGTGTTGTGAAGGTTACTGACTGGTTGTACCCACTGTGGATCGGGCAGATTTGGAAGAGAATACAGGGCGCGTCATGAGTGGATGGAGAATCCTTCACAGGGCGAGGCTATGGGTGATGTAAGGTAGGCAGGCGAGGGATGGGGTGCGTTTCTGCGAGAATTTGGGACACCGATAAAGCTTCTGCCTCCATTTTCAAAATGGATCTATTTTCCTGATGAACTTGCCCTTCTTTGTCTCTTTGTTTTCTTGACACGAAAAATCGCCCGTGCAGAATAGAAGAATGAAGACGACATCGTTCCTTTGCGTGTTGACCCTGTTTAGTGGCCTGCTGATGGCTACGGATGGGGATTCGGGCGTACAGGCGCAGGTGCGCAGAGTAGCTCTTTTTAAAAATGGATACAACTGGGTGGAACTCTCTGTCACCCTCCCGGACGCTGCGTGCGTGCGACTCACTGGTCTGCCGGACGCACTGCTAGGCACAATCTGGTGGGACTCTGCGAGTGGGGTACGGCAACTGGAGGGCAGCAGCATTGAGGGCGCTGAGAATGCAAAAAACTACGACTATGCGGATTTGCTGGCGGCAAATGCTGGGAAGAAGGTGAGGATTTCACTCAAGGGAGACGGAAAGCTGGAGGGAAGAATATTGGCGCAGGAGGAACAGGTGACGCAAGAGGGATCTTTTCTGCAGGCGCAGAAACTCGTGGATTCAGACGCGCCGAAAATCATCCTGGTGCAGACGGAAAGCGGCGTGCGGAGCGTGGTGTCGGAGGAGGTGGTGGGCGTGGATTTTGACGAGGCGCCACAGCTGCCGGTAAAGAAGGTGGAAAGCAACATCGTGACGGCGACGTTGGAGGAGCCGAATCCGGGAAAAGAATTTCGTTTTGGCTACGTGTCTAATGGCATGAGTTGGCTGCCGGAGTACAGTCTGGAATTTGGTGAAAAAGACACGGCGAAACTTACCTGCCGAGCCAATATCATCAACGAGATGGCGGAAATGAAAGACGTCGAGCTGCAACTGGTGAGCGGATTCCCATCATTTGGCGAGGCGATGGTTGCCTCTCCCCTCAACCGCGCGGTGAAGCTGCAGGAATTTTTAACGAGGCTGGGCATCCTGACGGAGGAGAGGGTTACCTCGCGGCTGGCCAGGAAGAATGCGTACAATCTTGTGGCGGCGCCCTGCGTAGCGGAATCGGATGATAGTGGATCTGCCCTCTCAGGAGAGGAGGGCAGTAAGCAGGTGGAGGATCTCTTCTACTACAGCCTGCCGCATTTCAGCTGTGAGAGGGGGAAGAGCATCTTGCGCGACCTCTTCTCTTGTGAGGTTCCCTATAGCCACGTGTACACCTGCCGCGTGCCGAACCAGTCGATGTTGGAGAATCTTGCGCGCCGCGGCGAACCGGTGGCAGATGTGTGGCATTGCGTCCGACTCACTAATATCGACAAGCAAGCATGGAGCACGGGTATCGTTACGTGTACCGTGGGTGGGCAGATAGCGGCGCGCTCTACGCTGTATTTTGCTGCGCCGGGAGCAGAGACCCTGCTGCGTCTCAACAAGAGCCTGCAAGCTACGGTGCAATGCAGCGAAGCACTGGTGAAGCGAGAGGAACGAAAAATTCCCGGGAGAGGCAACGATTCCGCCACGGTGAGTATCTTTCGGGGAACCATCACGCTCAGAAACAGCTCCGACCGGGAGATGGAGTTGCGCCTCACCAAGGAGGTCACCGGACTCGTGATCGAAGCGGACAAGGAGGGCAGGATTAACGTGAGTCCCAGCTATTCCGGCAATCCACGATCCGTCATCGCATGGACGTTCACTGTGAAACCCGGAGAATCCATCGAGCTCTATTACCTTTACGAGTACGGAAACGATTGATTTTACAATCTGTACACGGAAAGCCTCTTCTTTTTTTCTTGCCATGAGAGCGGGGGTGATCTATGATAAGATTGAGCTTCGGCTCGTTGTTTAACCTCATATTTACCATGAATGCATTGAAGAAATTCATCGCAGAGTTTATCGGCACGTTCGTGCTCGTTCTTTTCGGCTGTGGTACGGCAGCTGTCGTGCATTGCAGTGCTGAGCCGAATGTCGCCTACTTGCTCACAGCCCTGGCGTTCGGTCTCTCCATCGTGGCCATGGCTTATTCCATCGGCAACATCTCCGGTTGTCATGTCAATCCTGCCGTCTCCATCGGTATGCTTGCCAGTGGGCGCATGGGCTTTGGCAGTTTTCTCGGCTATGTCATTTTCCAGTGCCTCGGGGCAATTGCCGCCGCCGCGGTGTTGATGTCGTTGCTTGGGGTAGAATCCGGACTCGGAGCAAATGCGTTGTACCATAATTGCATTTGCTCTTCCCTTCTGGTGGAAGGTATTCTCTCCTTTGTGTTCGTACTGGCCGTGCTTGGAGCTACGGCAAAGGCGTCCAACGGGGCCGTAGCGGGGCTTGTCATTGGATTTTCTCTCACTCTGGTGCACATCCTGGGCATTTCCTTCACGGGTACATCTGTGAATCCTGCCCGCAGCCTTGGACCGGCTCTCTTTTTGGGCGGCGATGCGCTTGGTAGCGTATGGGTGTTCATCGTAGCGCCTCTGGTGGGAGGATTGCTGGCAGCTATTGTGTATCGCCTGCTGAGTTGTGGGTGCTGCTGCTGCGCGGACAAGGAAAAAGAAGAGGCGTGAGAATTTTCGCCTCTTTTCCCTGAACAACACTGTCTTTGTTTGTCGGCAGGTCGCGCGAGGATGCGACCTGCCGATTTTCTTCTGCTGTGGCTCGCAGGAACAAATCCAACGAAAGGCGAAGAAAGTTGAAATCGCACAGGGAGGGAGTAAAGGAGAGGTGAATGGAAGCGATTTGGCAATTCCATTGCAGCCTCGTTCAGAGACATACCTGAGCATCTCCATCGACCTGCCTGGGGTGTTGCCTGATGCTCAGGGCTGCGATGGCGGAGTGGGCGAGAAGAACGGCAATCTCAGCGGTGGATTTCTTTTTCCCGGATCAGGCGTTCAATGAGCTGACGTCCGCAGGGAGTAACGTGCCTGCTTCGTATTGCACTTAATTTTGCGATGTACACTTCCCGGCTCAGGTTTTGAAAAATATTGACATCTGTTACAAGTGCGATACCATCTGTGAATTGACATTTGCCCAATGTATCATGAATCAAAATTTATTTCCTTACTATAGACGGTATATATGCCTGATGGCATCAGGTCCTGCTCTTTTCTTGTTGCTCGTTGGAGTGGCCGTCATCTGGTATCACATGGGCGCGAATAATGTACCTGTAGAAGTGTATAGTGAACAGGCATTTTTTGTGATATTTTTCGTTATGTTTTTTTATACTGGTATCACAGTTGTACTACAAAACGTGAAATGTCTTCGTTGTCCACACTGTGGAAAACGAAGCGTGCGTATAGAATGTGATCCTCCGGCTGTAATAGTAGTTTCTCCCAAATGGCAAACTCAAAATACGATTGCTATATGCCAAAGCTGTGGATATCAGCAGCAAACTGATTTACAAAAAAAGTCAAATATGTTTATTAAGGGTTTCCCTGTGAAGGTAAAGTGAATTGAATGAGGATAATCAACAAGATCACAATTTATCCCTCGGTTTGTTTCACGGAAAAAATAGGGGCTTGTCGGTGAAAGATCAATCTTCACTGTTCGTCAGGCGTGACATGTGACCGGGGCGAAAGTCCCCAATGAGCCGCTGACAGGGCGGAATCAAAAAGCCAACAGCAACTGCGCCACGATAACGGGGGGTGGGGAGGAAGCCGCAGGCGAACCACAGACGGGATGAACAAGCCCCCGAGTCGATTGTTGTGGCTCGCAGGAACAAATCCAACGAAAGGCGAAGAAAGTTGAAATCGCACAGGGAGGCGGTAAAGGAGAGGTGAATGGAAGAGATCCGGTCTTTCCCTGGCAATTTCGTTCAGAGGCACATTCTGGCGCCTCTATCGACCGGTCTGGGGTGTTGCTTGACGCTCAGGGCTGCGGTTGTCGGAGTTGGTGAGAAGAGCGGCAGTCTCAGCAGTGGATTTCTTTTTCCCGGATCAGGCGTTCAATGAGCTGACGTCCGCAGGGAGTGATGTGTCTGCGTCGTGTTGCATTTAATTTTGCAATGCACCAACGGTTTTCTTTTGTAGCAAATCTTCTTGCAAGCGGCAGGGGATAAGATTATACTAATGGGCATGGAGTGGAACGACCAATTCATGCAGATTTTTTCGGATGCCGTCTGTCGATTCCATGAGCAAACCGAGACTGATCCTGAGCGTTTTTTCAGCCAGCCTGAGAAAGCAGCGCTGCACAGCATTGGCTATAGTGTGCACGAGATGTATGGCTACGTGCAAAGTTACGCTACTTGTGGTGAGCCAACTCCTTCTACGGCTCTGCTGATCTCTTCGGTGCGCCGCGCCTATTTCATTACCTCTCAGCGAAAGATGACCGGCAGTCTCGCGCGTCTGCGCGAGAGCGACTTGCCGAGGGAGGATGAAAAGCTTCAAGATATAGCATACCTGCCGCGTATCATTCGCAAGGCGGAGGCCAAGCTGTTTGGTACTCTCCCTCTGGATCAGATGTACGATAGCTTGGAGGACCGTGAGTTTTTGCGGGCTCACGGCGATATCCCGCCCGCTGATTTTCTCAATGCCGTATGGTGGGCGCACGGGGATCGTCAGAAGGTGATTTCCTTTGTTCTTCGTGCGATGCAGGAGAAAGAAGCCGCCCAGGAAGAATTGCCCGACTTCTCTGCTGTATGACGTCTCCCTCTCCTCAGCTCCCAGTTTCTCCGGATCTGCGGACAGAGTCCTCGGATACTGCGGGAGCGATCCAACTTGTGAGCACAGAGAAGCAGCGTCGCGCGCTGGAAGAGATGTCGCAGCGCCTGCTGAATGAGTTTAACAACATGGTTTTGCTGCAGGAGGAGCGTGCCCGCAAGTTTGTGGCGCATTCCCATTCCCTTTCTTCTCTTCCACAAGTGCTTCCCGCTGTAGCGGCGGGGGCCAAAGCGGCGGTGGCGGAGGCGGTAAAGCGCCGGGAGCCTGAACTTCCTACCCCTCCACCTCTTGCGGTGGAAACAACTTCACTGGAGAGGGAAATTTACACATCTTCAAGGCGCTTGCGGACATCTCCGGAGGAGAAAGAACCGCCGAAGGAGCAGAGTAGATTTGGTTTCTGGTCTATGATTTTTATCTGGATTTTAATTATCCTTGCGATAAGAACTTGCAGTTAAAGTTTTATGAAGATGAGTACCAATTCAGCCACTCAGTACATTTCTTGCAGCCTGCTTGCGGCGGGATTACTTCTTGCCGTGTCTGCCTGCAGAGACTCTGAAAAGAAACAGGACGTTGCTGCTCCACCGCAGGTGCAAACCCTGCCTATCTTGCAACAAACAGTGACCGATCACGGAGAATGGTTCGGTTACTTGCGCGGTAAGGGAGACACGGACATCCATCCACGGGTTACGGGATTTCTGCTTACGCAGGAATACTCTAACGGCGCATTTGTGCAAGAGGGGGATGTGCTTTTCCGTATTGATCCTGAAGTTTTTGAAGCAGAACTTGCCCGGGCTGACGCCAATCTTGAAGCGGCGAAAGCTTCTGTTTCAGTGGCCAAAGTGAATCTCGAACAAATCAGCACTGACGTAGAGCGCTATAAGCGTCTCGTTAACAACGGCGCTGTCTCGGAAAAGGAGCTTACTGATGCGTTGCAGCGTCAGCGGGCTGCCCAGGCTGCTTTGGATGCCGCCAATGCCGGGGTGGAGCAAGCTGTCGCGGCAGTGGATCAGGCGAAAATCAATCTGGGTTATACCGTTGTTCGAGCACCCTACGATGGCATCATGAGCACTGCCGACGTCTCGCTTGGCGATCTCGTTACTCCGACTACTAAGCTTGCCAATATCACCTCTGTTGATCCCATTCGCTTTGATTTTTCCATCAACAGTGATCGTCTCATCAGAGCTTTCCGCCGATACGGTGACTTTTCTGCGGCATCTTCTGTCAAATTGCCTCCTCCCCCGCTCGCGTACATTCTACTGGAAGATGGTACAACCTTCCCAGAGAGAGGAAAGCTCACTGCCCTGGAGAGCAAGGTGGGCGAGTCCGGTCTTATCAATGTGACCGGCGAGATTCCGAATCCTGACCACATATTGCGTGGGGGTATGCCGGTGCGTATTCGTATCCCCCTGGCACAAAAGGAAGCCTTGCTGGTGCCTAAATCCGCCATCCGCAGTGTGCTGCGCAGTGATTTCATCATCGTGGTAGATCCTAAGAACGAGCCGCACATGGTGCCCGTGGTGATTGATGGAACTTATCCGGTGGAGGTGAAAGAAGAGGATGGCTTCAGCTCTGTGCAGGAGATGGTAGCGGTAAAGGGAAGTAATGGATCACTTGTTGAAACCCTCTCTAAACTCGGTTATGAGAAACCGCAAGATGCGCTTGTGGTTGCGGATGAGCTGCGCTCTGTGCATGCAGCGAACATCTCTTCGGCCAACAGTCGTTTGGCTCCGGATTCCCGGACTCCTCACGGCACTATTGAGCCCACGAGACTAAGTTTCAAGCCTCGAGTGCTCCCAGCTGTGTCCGCCGCTGCTCAGGGTAAATCACCAAACGCTGAGTCTAACCCCGGCGCCAGGCCCACTATGCCTCCCGTTCCGGTGAAGGTGGCTCCCCTCCGCCAGCAGGATGTGGAAGTGCAGGACGAGTGGTTTGGAACTCTTCGTGGGGTCGAAGAAACGGATATCCGACCGCAGGTGAGCGGCTTTCTCCTTAAGCAACACTTCAAGGATGGTTCTTTGGTGAAGAAAGGAGACCTCCTTTTCAGCATCGATCCTGCTCCCTACCGTGCTGCTGTGGAAGAGGCCAGAGCCAATCTTTCATCTGCCGAGGCCCTTGCGGAACAGGAACGCGCACAGCTTGATCGCGCCGTGGAAGACTACAATCGTTATTCCAAACTGAATAAGGAGAGTCCCGGGGCTATCTCCGACAAAACGCTTACCGATGCGTCTTCCGCCATTAAAACCCACCAGGCTTCCCTCTACAAAGCCACCGCCAGCATCTCCCAGATGAAAGCAGCGCTCAAGCTTGCGGAGATCAACCTTGCTTATACCGAAATCCGCGCGCCTTTTGATGGCCGCGTTGGTATCCACAAACCCTCGATCGGCTCCCTTGTTACACCCTCTGACCCGCAGCCGCTCGTCACCCTTTCCTCTGTGAATCCCATGCGCGTGGACTTTCAGGTGAGCGGCAAAGGGGCTCTGCGCGGCATCAGTGTTTTCGAAGTTGCAGGAGAGCGTAACGGCGGTGATGTCAAGCCGGCGTTTGATGTCGTTCTCGAAGATGATTCGGTTTACGGTCAGCGCGGAGAGGTTGTTTCTGCGGATAATGCTTTAGATCGTGCCACCGGCACTCTCCGTGTTGTGGGACATGTGCCTAATGCCGAGGGGGCTCTGCGTAGCGGGATGCCTGTGCGTGTGCGCGCCGGTATGAACAGTGAGAAGGGCGCTTTCGTGGTGCCTGCTCGCGCGCCGATGAATGCGCAGGGCCGCGACATGCTCGTGCTCCTTCTGCCGGATGGTTCCCCGCAGATGCTGCCCATCAAGAAAGGCTCGCTGGTGAATCTTCACGTACCGGATGCGGAAGGCAAGCCGGGCACGTTGCAGCCCATGCAGATTGTGGATGTGGATCGATCTCTGGTGGCTTCTATGGTGCTGGCGAAATCCAAAGTTCCGAGTCTGGAGGCGGTGCTTTTCGGTGGCGCCGGAGTCAGGGATTGGAGGGAATTTGCCCTCAAGCAGGCGGGGGCTGCTGATGCCCGCGCACTACTCGGCGAGAATCTCCCGGATGATGCTCCCAGCCAAGCCGGCGTGCAGGATTGGGATGCTCTTGTCTTGAAAAAGGCAAAGGCAAAGAACTGGCGCGAGTTCGTCCTTAATCGCGCCGCCGCCAGGGACGAGCTGGATCTCATCGCCCGTGCGCAGGGCTTCTCTTCCGTTATGGAGATGACATTGCGCGGTCTCGGGTACGAGGATATGAGCAATGTGCCGGTGGTGGTGGAAGGATCTCTCATGGCGGCGCAGGCGTTTGCTGCCAATGCCAGACTCGGGGCGCACGCCAACAAGCTTTCGCCCACGCCCTTCGTTTATTCTCCCCCGCGCACCGTGGTGGAATCCGTGACGGCGGACGGAGGGAGCGGGACCAGTGCGCCCAATCTTCCCTTGCAGCCCGCTGTTGAGCCGGCGGAGGCTGATTTGCCCGAGGCGGAGAAAAACTAATCATGCCACTTATTTGATACAGCCCCCTTTCTTCCATTATTTCCATCCTTTTTAGCGTATGTCTCCCTTTTTCATCAAACACCCGATCATCGCGGCAGTCATTGCCATCGTCACCACCCTGCTGGGCATTATCAGTATGGCGAGCCTGCCCATTTCGCAGTACCCCGATATCGCGCCTATCACGATCAATCTGAGCGCCACTTATCCGGGGGCTAATGCTCAGGAGGTTGCAGATTCTGTCGCTACTCCCGTCGAGCTGCAGCTTTCCGGTATTGAGGGTATGGATTACATGAATTCCACCTCTTCCAACAATGGAACCTGCAGCATCGATGTAGTCTTCGAACCCGGCACCGATGCCAACATTGACCAGCAGCTTACCTATATGCGCTACAGTCAGGCTACTTCC
This sequence comes from uncultured Akkermansia sp., assembly GCA_947631435.1. GTDB lineage: Bacteria > Verrucomicrobiota > Verrucomicrobiia > Verrucomicrobiales > Akkermansiaceae > Akkermansia. Next base: position 2,881 of record CANRLM010000022.1, on the reverse strand, counting down.
CAGCTTCCCTCTACTGTGGCGCAGATGGGTGTGACGATCGAACAGTCTTCCGGCCTTCCGCTCATCATATACGGACTGGATTCTCCGCAAGGGTTCTTTAACCCCATTGATCTCACCGGCTACGCCTACATTAATCTGGTGGATCCGATCAAACGTGTGAAAGGGGTGGGGGACGTGATGGTGTTCGGCGATCGCTACGCTGTGCGTATCTGGCTGGATAGCGAGAAGATGGCGCAAAAGGGCATTTCTGTGCAGGAGGTATACAGCGCTGTCAACTCTCAGAATACCATTAACCCGGGTGGAGCCGTGGGAGCCGAGCCCATGCCGGACGGTCAGGAGTTTACGTACACCATACGCAACAGGGGACGCATGGAGTCTATCGAAGAGTTTGAGGATATCATCGTCCACCAACAGGGAACTGGAGCTGTCCACCTGAGGGATATTGCCCGCATCGAGCTGGGTTCCCAGAGCTATTCTCTGGCGGGCAGAGTGAATGGTAAACCGGCCAGCGCTATTGCGATTTACCAATCAGCGGATGCAAATGCGCTGCAGACGGCGGATACGCTGCACGCGCTTTTTGCCGAGAAGGAGAAAGTGATGCCGGAGGGTATGCGCGGCTTCGTGGCTCTGGACACGACCCTGCCCGTGCGCGATTCAATCAATGAGATCAAGGAGACACTTATTGAGGCGCTCATCCTTGTAGCGATCGTTGTATTCATTTTCCTGCAAGGCTGGCGAGCCACGCTCATTCCTCTCATTGCCGTGCCTGTTTCGCTGGTGACGACGTTTTGCTTCTTCCCCATGCTTGGCTTCTCACTGAACACGATTTGTTTGCTCGGTATGGTGCTTGCCATCGGGCTCGTGGTGGACGATGCCATCGTGGTGGTCGAAGCAGTGGAGGCGCACATGGAAGGCGGTATGAGCGCGCGTCAGGCCACCTTTGCCGCCATGAAAGAAGTGAGTGGCCCGGTGGTCGCTATTGCTCTGGTGCTCGCGGCGGTATTTCTACCTTCCGTGTTGCTGCCGGGTATCACAGGCACGCTGTTCCAGCAGTTCGCGGTGACAATCGCGGTGTCGATGCTCATCTCGGCGTTCAACGCCCTGACACTGTCTCCGGCGCTTTCTGCAATTCTGCTCAAGCCGAAGTCAGAAGAGCATTCGTTGCTCACTCCGCTGTATAATCTTTTTAACCGTGCCTACGAGTGGCTTGCGTCGTTTTTTGCCTCGGTCTGCGGTTGGATGTGCCGCCACCTCATTATCGCCATGCCCTTGCTTGCCGTTCTGGCCGTGTGCATCTGGCCGGTTTCCAGGCAGGTGCCCGGCGGTTTCCTGCCGGATGAGGACCAGGGGTTCCTGCTCTGCGGGGTGATCATGAAACCCGGCGTTTCCATGCAGCGCCTCACCGAGCAGACCGTCGCCGTCGAAAAAACTCTCTCGCAGGATCCCGCCACTGAAAACGTGATTTCCATCATAGGGATGAACATCATCATCAGTGTGCAGACCACGAACGCGATGACCTATTTCATCAAGCTGAAAGATTACAAGGATCGTCCGGTCATGGAGAACGGGAAACGTCCCACTGCGGCGGATGTGCAGCGTCGCCTCACCATGGCGCTCATGCTCAGCGGGGCGGACGGCGTGACTTTCGTGACCAGCCCTCCTGCGATTCCCGGCGTTGGCACCGGCAATGGCGTTTCTGTGGTGCTGGAGGACATGGAAGGGCAGGGCGTGCAAGCGCTCTACGCGCAGGCGCAGCGTTACGAGGAGGCCTTGCGTGCCTACCCCGCCATCGCCTCGGCATCGGATATGATGCTCCCACAGGTTCCGCAGAAGAGCATTGCTATCGACAAGGATAAGTGCCTTGCGCAGGGGGTGGATTATTCATCGGCCAACGCGTTGCTGCAGTGCTTCAACGGTTCGCAGTTCGTGAACTACTTCACCCGCTTCGGGCAGCAGTGGCAGGTTTACTTGCAGGCGTCCGGGGCTAACCGTGTGAATACCGACCAGATCGCCAACTTCTACGTGCGTAACAGCGCGGGTGAGTCCGTGCCTCTTAGCACCCTCGTGACGATCAAAGATATTGCCGATACGGAGTTCGTCTTTCATATGAATAACTACAATGCCGCCTGCATCAATATCACCCCCGCTCAGGGCTACTCCACGGCTCAGGCGATGGCGGCGGTGGAGGATTGTTTCCAAAAGAACATGGATACCACGAAGTACGCCATTGACTACATCGACATGAGCTTCCAGGAAAAGAAGGTGCAGGATGGTCTCGGCCTCGGCTCGATTTTTGCGCTTTCCGGCGTCTTTGCCTTTCTCATCATGGCGGCGCTGTATGAGAAGTGGACACTTCCTCTGGCTATCTTTCTCTCGGTGCCGGTGGCGGTTCTGGGTGCGTTCCTCGGGCTGTGGTTGTTCAAGATTGAGCTGAATCTCTACGCACAGATCGGACTGGTAATGCTCGTAGGTCTGGCGGCCAAGAACGCCATTCTCATCGTGGAATACGCCGTGCTGCAGATGGAGCGCGGTCTGCCTCTCATTGAGGCAGCGGTGACAGCGGCTCGCCTGCGTCTGCGTCCCATCCTGATGACATCCTTTGCGTTCATCCTGGGTTGCGTACCGCTGCTTACGGCAGAGGGCGCCGGAGCCCTTGCTCGTAACGCGATCGGCGTGGTGGTTGTGATCGGTATGTCCATCGCGACGGGTGTTGGCGTGTTTTTCGTGCCGTGCTCGTTTGTGGCGGTTATGAAGCTCTTCCGCAGCAAGGTACAAAAACCGCAGCGCGGGGCGGATCCCGATGACAGGGCAAACGCATTTGAAAACCCAGGGGCAGAATTAGATGTATAGAATTCACTATCAATAGCTTATTTAAATTATT
>CANRLM010000021.1 GCA_947631435.1 uncultured Akkermansia sp. | reverse complement strand
CCACTATTTTACCCCTCTCTTCTCATGACCTCAACTTTTTCTGTCATCTGTTGCATTTAATCTTGCAATCCACATGATTTTTTCGCCTCTTGTTGCATCTCTTCCTCCTATTTTCCTCAAGAGAGAGAAAGAATCAGGAATGGAGGCGTTATCGAAGGAGAAGGGCGATGGACCCGGAAGCGTAATCGGCAGCTTTCTTTCCCGAAGCATCAACGGCTTCTTTGCGTGCACCGGCAACGAGAAGCATACGAACCATTTGTTCATTGTTTTTCTTGACGGCTTGAATCAGCAAGGGATCTTTAGCAAAACGAGAATCATTCACGTTCATGCCGGCGTTGATAAAGAGCTTGAGGATGTCTTCATTATTCCTGCCGATGGCCATGGCGACGGGGAAACCGTTAATGCCTCCTTCGGGATTGAAGTTGTGACGAGCGTAATGAGGCAGGAGGGCTTGGAGAGCATCGAGGGATTTGGCCCACACAGCGTCATGAATGGGAAGGGCGCCATTACCACTACGGGCCATCACGTCTGCCCCGTGACGGATAAGGAGTTTAATAGCTTCAGGATTGTTGAAACCTGCAGCCAGGTGCAATATGACTTTACCGTTGGCGCAACGCGCATTGGGGTTTGCGCCGGCATTGAGTAGCGTCTCCACCACGCGTGGGTTTTGCTGGCGGATTGCCTCCACGAGGAGGGTGTCACCCCTGTCCGAAACAGGCTCATTCACGTTGAATCGGATTTTGGCGAGATCTTTTTTTAGTTGGGCATCATTGCCCTCCTGAATATCTTTACGGATTTTGGATATTTTAACTAATTTCTTCCATTCAGCGCGTACTGTCTGATCGGAAGAAAGTTTGGCAATCGTGACGCGTTTTCCATCCCACTGGACGGCTTTGATGGAATCTGTCTCCGGTGGGCAGATAACGGTTGTTGTTGTGTTATCCGTGTGGTTAAGCCCGAGCAGGGAAACTCGAACTAATTTTTTACCTGAGTATGCTTCAAAAGCCACTGCGTTCTTCCACGCGCTGCCGGGAATGTCGACCCGACTGACGGGGAGGGTAATTTTTGGTGCATCAGGAGAAATGGAAATGGGCAGTTTATGTTTGAAAATGTCGATGCTGTTGGCGGTGATGTAGTAAATGACACTGGAATCCGGCTTGGGGTAGCGTGCCATGTAATCGAGAGCCTCTTGGAGCATTTCCTCGGTTACGGTGAGGGAGGCTTCGCCGTAATCATCGATGACTCTATCGACCGGTGCGGCCATTCCGGTGCACAGGAAGAATTCCGCAAGGTTGAGTTTTGCAGCATCGGCAGCTCGTTTAAGAAAGAGGACGCGGAGCTCACCATTGGTCATAGCTGATTCATCGGTGTGGCGCACATTGTGGAAAATGTCTGGGTAGAAATCTTTGTTGCCCCGGGCTGCCGTGCAATAGAGCATCAGCTGCCAAAATGGGGCGCACCCAACGAAATGATCACCGGAATTCCCGCGGAGCGGAGCGAAGAGACCGGAGTCCGGTCCCGATTGGAATTGCCAAAGTTGGTGTTTGACGACAGCGCTGTTGACGTAGCAATCAAAGCGACCTCCGCGCATACGCTCTTGATCGATATTTTCAGTCACTTCGTGTTCTAAGCGCATTTGTTGAGGGAACAGCTTAAAGTTCACCCAGGCCGAACAAATATTGTTGGTGATTTCGGAGGTACCAACCCAGCGCATACCCGGTCGAGTTTGGTTCACATGCCCAAACTCGTGGGCAACTCCCCAGGCATTTTGGCGCAGCCTGACCGGGTTTGCCAGGGAGCCCATTGTGTTGACGTGGAAGGCAGCTCCTTGTTGGTCCGCATGCATAAAGCCGGAGTACTGCACTCGTCCGTGAATGTGGTTGCCAGGGTGAACATCCTTGGTACCCCAACCCATGACATCAACCTGCTCGAGACGGATGATCTCGTCGTAGAGAGCGAGTAACTCGGAACCTTGATCCGGGCAGTATTTGCGCAGAGAAGTTACATCGTAGGTGAGCTGGCAACGATAGCCGAGGAGGTCGATGATGTTGCACACGGCGTTCTTCAGCAAACTGTGCCAGGTTTCGACACTATCCCCGGCAGTAAAAACGCCGTTGATTTTGCCTCCTTGTATATCGACCTCAATGGGGGGTGCATCCTGTGGATTTTCGGCGCGGTATTGGAGATAAGCGAGACCCTTGTTTTTAATGGAGAGTTTGTTGTCTCCGATGCGGAGGGGGTAAGAATCTCTGCTGCCACCCTCTCCGAAATCCCGCACAATCAGCTCGAGCTCAGCCTCTCCTGCTGAGCCACTCACCGTGAAAACAGCCTGTTCTCCGGCCTCGAAAAAAATACCGGTCGGATTTTCGTAGGAGGAATAAGCGCTTGTCTTGTAGATTTTGTTGATGAGTCTGTTGGGAAGGTAGGCTCGGAAGATGCGGTGGCGATATTTCTCCTCGGGATTGCCTGCGTTGATACCCCGGTAATCCGTCAGCTGCATGACTTCTTCCGGCGGTTTTGAGTCAACGGCGAAAGACTCCGGTGTCACAAGAAAAGCCGCAGTCAGGAAGATACCCAGTGTTTTCGTGATCAATAGCATGCGGGAAAAAGTTTGTTTGGACATATGGAAGCAAGAAATTACAGCAAAAGCTGGAGAATAGTGCTATTAGCGTAATCCGCCGCGCAGCGATCACTTTCATCGCGAGTCTCCTTGTTGGCCCCTGCCTTCAGCAGCAGCTTTACCATGGGTTCATTGTTGTTGCGCACGGCTTGAATGAGGAGTGGCTCTCGGGAGAATTGCGGGGCGTTTACATCAAGACCATGATCAATCATCTCCTTGACCATATTCGTGCGGCCCCGCCAAACAGCCATGCCCACAGGTGAATTACCCGCGCCGCCCGGCCAGTTGTTGATATCTTTGTAAGCCGGAAGTAAAGCACAAAAGGAGTCAAAAGCCGCCTCCCAAATCGCGTCGTGCAAAGGTGTCGCACCGTTCCACGCTTGTGCCATGGGATCTGCCCCTGCCTCGAGTAAAGCACGCACAATAGCTGCGTTGTTACGCCCAGCAGCCATGTGCAGGGGCGTTTTCTTCCCCTCCAGTCGCACATTGGTCTTGGCCCCGGCAGCCAGCAACAACTGCACCGCTCTCAAATTCTGCGAATCCACCGCCGCAGAAAGCAGTGTATGCCTCCCATCCTCCGAGCACGCATTGACATTCCCCCCCTCTTTGAGAGCATCTCTGAGCACGTCGGTCTCGCCTTTTCTCAGACTCATGAAGGCATCCAGCTCTTTTCTCCGTATACGAAGCGCTTTGTTACAGATATTGAGAATCCCTTTGTCAGTGGCCATGTCTATAGGAGTGCGCCCCTTTTTATCACGCGCCAATACATCGGCCCCTGCCTGCAGAAACATCTTCACCATTTTTGGGACGCCGCAGATCACTGCCAGGTGCAACGGCGTCTGCCCAAACTCATTACGTTGGTTCACAGAAGCTCCTTCCCGTAGCCGATCGCGCACAACCTTGATGTTCCCACAGCGCGCAGCCTCAAAGAGCGAATAGACCCCATTACTACAATGCACAGGGCAAACTCGTTGAGTGGGCTTGTTTTTGTCGGATCCTTTGCTGGCAGCAATAGCTGTTGCTATCGACCCCGTGAAGAATACAATTACCCCGCCCAACAACCATGTGATATTGTGTACGACTCCTGTCTTCATAGCATACCCAAGCAACGCAAGCATACCACATTTGAAATAAGATGACAATGAGATTTACGATTTCAGTTTCTATAATCACGCTCCCTTTGCAAATGCTTCCTGAGGACATCAAAAACTATGACGTTCAAACATCGTTGAATACTTCGGTACTCTATTTTTGTCCGATTGCGCGGGGGCTGATGCATTATTTCTCGCTTGGCATTGTACAAGATTGATGGTAGAATTGTCCGCGGTTAGCGGTGTATTGCACCCGCCGAACCCGGTCCAAGACTGATGTAACTGTACCATGAATGATCTCACGAAACCTTTTAAGCGGTTGCCCGTTGCTCTGCTCGGCACCGGGTCGTATGTACCTGCTCACCGGCTGACAAACTCCGACCTCGAGAAGATGGTCGATACCTCCAACGAATGGATCGTGGAGCGCACAGGAATTGAAGAGCGCCGCATCGCTGCCCCAAATGAAAAAACCAGCGATATGGCGACAGCTGCCGCCAAGAAAGCCATTGAAGCAGCGGGCATCAAACCTGAGGAAATCGATCTGCTCATCGTAGGCACAGTGACGCCGGACACCTTCACCCCATCCACAGCCTGCTATGTGCAGGCCAATCTTGGCGCGGTGAATGCAGCGGCTTTCGATATTTCAGCCGCCTGCTCCAGTTTCCTCTTTGCCCTCAAAACAGCTGTGCAGTTCATTGGCTGCGGTCAGGCCAAAACCGCTCTCATTATCTCCTCAGAGAAACTCAGTCATATCGTTAACTGGGAAGATCGAACTACCTGCGTCCTCTTTGGCGATGGGGCAGGTGCCGCTGTACTATGCACCGGTACAGGAAAAGAAGGCGACAGCGCAGTTTTGGCATCGGACATAGGTTCGGACGGTACATTGACCGATCTCCTGCTGGTACCGGGTGGAGGATCGGCTATCCCAACGACTGAAGAGAACATCCATGAAAAACTTTTCACGCTGGCAATGAGGGGTAATGAGGTGTTCCGTCATGCTGTGGCGCACATGAAGGATTCCGCCCTCTCCCTGCTACAGCGGACGGGTATTAAACCGGAGGACATCTCCTTGGTGATCCCCCACCAGGCAAACTTACGAATCATCAACGCCGTCACCCAGAGATTAGGCATTCCCCCGGAGCGAGTCTTCGTCAACCTCCAGAAGTACGGCAACACTTCCGGTGCCGCCTGTGCCATCGCGTTGGATGAGGCCATCCGATCTGGTCGTGTCAAAAAGGGTGATATCGTACTGATGGTCACCTTCGGTGCCGGCCTCACGTGGAGCTCCGCTGCCATCCGCTTGTGAGGCTCGCCCCTTTCCCGCTTGGTTATTGATGCGAGCGTGGAATCTTCCACGCCTGTTCTGGCATGCAGCGTCGCGAGGCCCGGAAGTGCAACGCCTTGCCCGGCATACGATAGAATCTGCCAAAACCCCTTATAGTCAATGGCCCTTGCTCGGAAAATAACAGGATCGAGTCCAGCACGGCGCCCAAGGCAGCAGAAGCTGCACGCCGCGTAGTGCCGGGGCCCATCAGGCGCTGCACCTGAGTGATAAGCTCTCGTTTATTCACCTTTCTTCAGAGCATCGCGAATTTCGCGCAGCAGAAGTATGTCCTCTGAAGCGGTGTCCGCCTCTGGTGCTTCTTCCTCCTTTTGTTTCGCGCGAAATGAGCACAATAGTTTGATCGCAAAGAAAATGGAGAGAGAAATAATCAGAAAGTCCAGTACGGTCTGGCAGAATGCGCCATATTTCACCACAGCAGCATCTTCCGTATCGCTGATCTTCCATGCCAGTCCCGCTAAATCCTTTGTCCCTCCGGTAAGTACTGAAACAAGCGGCATGATAATATCTCCAACAAGGGAGGTCACAATCTTGCCGAAAGCTCCGCCGATAATCACACCAACGGCCATATCCATGACGTTTCCCTTCAGGGCAAACGCCTTGAATTCATCAATCCATGCTGGTTTGAGTTTTGTGATATTCATAGTTTTTTATTGTTGTTTGGAAAATATCTTGAAGGCCTTTACCCCCCAAACGTCACAGAGCCAGGGAGCATGATCTTCGGAGGTGAATATGCAAACGCCTCCTGTGGGAACCTTAATGTCGTGCACGGCGCAGAAAGCATCGTAATCGCCGGTGATGACGGGAGCAAAGCGGATAATGCCGTTAGAAGAGACACAGAGGAGGATCTCGTCCTCCGCAATCTCGGAGGCAACCTGTTGCCACATACCCATAAGCGCCTGAGGATCTACGTTCCAGCCCTCCGGCACTACGGCGCGGGCATTCCAAAGCTCAATCACCTGGGTACCAAGGGCCTCTAAATGATCGAGAGAGAATGCCTCGTTTTCTTGTCCAGCCGCCGCCGCTGCAACACGACCGAGTCGCAGAGCAACCTCCCTCTCCGTTTTATTTTCGTCCGGTCCGTAGTCGATCTCTACAAAGCGAGAATCAATCTGCACACTCCCTGGGGCGATTCCCAGCTCCTGGGCAGCAAGCTCAGCTGTGCGGCGCGTGCGCAAAAGTGGCGCCGCAAGAATGCGCGTGGGTTTGATGCCCCTGCCGAGCAAGTAACGCCCAATCCCCCGGGCACGCTCCTCTTCCGTGAGCGGCAGGTCCGTGCGGGCACCCACTCGGGTTGGTGTCTCCCCAGGATGAAAGGTGTTGCCGTGACGCGCAATAACAAGTGTTCGCATAAACGTTGAAAATAATAAACTAAGCCAGATCTTCCTCTATACGAAGGTTGTCGATGATGTAGCGTCGTCGATCATCCGTGTTATCCCCCATGTAGAAGCGCAGGATCTCGCGGAGATTATGGGCGTTTTCAAGAGTAACCGTCTGCAGACATATGTCCTCTCCGATGAAGTTTTTGAACTCTTCCGGAGAAATCTCACCAAGCCCTTTGAAACGAGTGATCTCCGGCGTCTTTCCGAGCTTCTTCACGGCTCGATCCCTCTCCGCCTCCGAGTAGCAATAAAGGGTTTTCTGTTTGTTACGCACACGGAAGAGTGGCGTCTGCAAAATGAACAAGTGCCCTTCGCGTATGAGCTCTGGAAAATATTGAATGAAAAACGTCAGCATCAACAGTCGAATGTGCATGCCATCCACATCCGCATCCGTCGCAATGATGACTTTGTTGTAGCGTAAATCCTCAATTGACTTATCGATATTGAGCGCAAGATGCAGGAAGTCGAGTTCCTCGTTACGCTTTTCCTCAAAAAGAGCAGAGCGATTCATGCCATAACTATTGGCCGGCTTGCCCCGCAGAGAAAAAACGGCCTGTGTCTCAGCATCGCGAGCCGTGGTTATGGATCCGGAAGCAGAATCCCCTTCGGTGATGAACAGCATGGTTTCCACCGCACGTTTGTGTTTGGAATCGTAATGCACCCGACAATCACGCAGTTTCTTCGTATGTACCTTGGCTTTTTTCGCTCGTTCCTTGGCAATCTTCCCGGTTACTCCTGCCACTTCCTTGCGAGTCCTTTCATTCTCCTTGATCTTCTCCTCGATGGCGTTCGCTATGTCCGGATGACGGTGCAAGTAATTATCCAGCTCCCGACCAAGAAAATTGCCAACAAAGGTACGGATGGTTTCCTTCCCCGGACCCATCGTATTGCTACCCAGCTTTGTCTTTGTCTGCGATTCAAACACAGGTTCAATCACTTTCACACTGATCGCCGCCTCAATGCAAGAGCGGATATCCGCAGCCTCGTAGTTCTTCTTGTAAAACGCCTGCAGAGTCTTGGCTATAGCCTCTTTCAGGGCATTCTGATGGGTTCCTCCCATAGTGGTGTGCTGCCCATTGACGAAAGAGTGATAAGATTCGCCATAGGAGTCCCCGTGCGTGATGACAACTTCTATGTCATCCCCCACCAGGTGAATCGGCTCGTAGAGCGGTGTCGCGTTCATCTCCTCACACAGCAAATCCAACAAACCATTCTTGGAAGAAAAACTCTTCCCGTTGAGCACCATCGTGAGTCCCGTATTCAGGTAGCAATAGTAGCGGCACATGCGCTCCACAAACTCCATGTTATACGTCGAGTCCTCCGGAAAAATGGTGCGATCGAAACTGAAGCAAACCCGCGTACCATCCGGCTCTTGGGTCCTGGTGGTTAAATCACTCCCCTTCTTCTTGAGTCCCTCACAAAAGGAAATGCTGCGCGTTTTCCCCTCTCGATAGGCTTGTACAGTGAAGAACGAAGAGAGTGCATTCACCGCTTTAATGCCTACCCCATTAAGTCCGACGGATTTCTTGAACGCTTCCCCGTCGTACTTACCCCCGGTATTGATCTGCGCCGCGCACTCGTACAACTTCCCCAGTGGAATGCCTCGCCCATAGTCCCTCACCTCGCAGGTTCCGTCCTCCGCTATCCGGATAACAATCTTTTTACCAAACCCCATCACAAACTCATCAACTGAGTTGTCGATCACCTCCTTGAGCAAAACATAAAGCCCATGATCCGACGCCGACCCATCCCCCAGGCTGCCGATATACATGCCCGGGCGCAACCGGATGTGTTCCCGCCAATCCAGCGTTTTGATATCCTCCTCCGTGTAGTTGCTTTCCATAACTCAGCTCCCCCACATTATAGCCCTCTCCCCACAAAAAGCAAGAACCAAACGGTAAGCGGCAAAAACCGGATATTGCGCGCACTGCCTCAAAAATTTAGTCACCGAAGCGATGCTGAAAATAGAGAAAGAGGATTTCCTGAAAACTTGACGCCTCAAAAAACCTGCGCAACAAGCGCATTATCAATAAATCATACACCATTTTTGCTTGTCATCCCATTTCGAAAACTTTTTGGCTGGGCTTCGCCTGTGCTTCCGACCACCACCTCAGCTTTCGCTTCGCAAATTCGCCCGCAGCGCGCTAACTCTCAACTTTGTAATTCGTACTTTTACTCCGCTTCATACTTCTCTTTGATTCGCCCCCTTACCGCAAACTTTACTGCGGTGTTCGCCCAACGCGCGCCATATTCCCAAATCGTACATAGGCAACCGCATTTCCTAATGCGCTTGCCCGGAATTGTCTTGCCAAAAGGGAGGCTCTTGTGCATATTCTATTTTACACAATTCAGGAATTCCTGCGAGATGTAAAACAGAAAACGGTAAATCTATGGAAGTTAATCGAAAAGATTATATTGACCAACTTGTTTCCAGACAGGGAAACGGGCTGATCAAAATTGTGAGCGGCGTCCGGCGCTGCGGCAAATCATACCTTCTTTTCGAGTTGTTTCGTCGCCACTTGCTGGAGTCGGGGGTGCGGGAGGACCACATCATCAGCTTGGCTCTGGATAATTTTGCGGAGCGGAAGTACCGCGATCCGGAGGAATGCTATCGGTACGTGAAAACGCAGGTACGCGACGGGGAAATGCACTATTTGCTGCTGGACGAGGTGCAGATGATGGAAGACTTCGAGAGTGTGCTCAATGGCTTGTTGCGTGTGCGCAATCTCGACATCTATGTGACGGGGAGCAACTCGCGTTTTCTGTCGAGCGACGTGGTGACGGAGTTTCGTGGACGCGGCGACGAGTTGCGCGTGCATCCGCTGAGTTTTGCCGAGTTTTATTCGGTGAAGGATTGCTACTGGGAGGAAGCTTGGAAGGAGTACATCCTCTACGGAGGCATGCCTCTCACTCTCTCTATCGACGAGCCACGGAAGAAGATGCAATACCTGCGCTCTCTCTTCCGTGAGACCTACCTGCGGGACATGATAGAGCGCAACCGACTTCGCAAGACGGAAGAGCTTGACGAATTAATGAACATCTTGGCGTCAAACATCAGCTGCCTGCTCAACCCTCGCAAGCTGGCAAACTGCTTCGCGAGTACCAAGCACGTCAATCTGTCAGCGCCTACGATCAAGCAATTTCTCGATCTCCTGCAGGAGGCATTCCTCATCCAACGCACCGAACGTTTCGATATCCGCGGAAACCGTTACATCGATTCCCCCTACAAGTATTATTTTGTGGACATGGGGCTGCGCAATGCGTGCATCAATTTCCGCCAGACGGAGGAGTCTCACATCATGGAGAACGTAATTTACAACGAGCTGCTCATCCGGGGCTACAGCGTAGATGTCGGATCCGTGGAGGTGGACAAGGACAGGGGCAAGGCTTCGCGCGAGCAAAAGAAAGTGGAGGTTGATTTTGTGGCCAACCTCGGCGATTCACGCATCTACATCCAGTCCGCTCTTTCCATTCCCACACGCGAAAAACGCGAACAGGAGGAACGCCCCCTCCTTGCCGTCAGCGATTCCTTCAAAAAAGTCCTCATCACTCGCGACTCCCCCGCCCCTCACTACGACCCCTTCGGCATCCTCATCCTCCCCCTCCGCGACTTCCTCCTCAACCCATTATGCTTCAACGTGTGAAGCATGCTCTTACCCTTTGAATCTCGGTAGCCCCTCTGAAGTCGCCTTGTAAGTCGTCGTGAGGCTCTCACTGCTAACCGATAGCCACCCAAAAGCAAACGCGCTTCATCCTCAATTGACATGAGCGCTGTCGCTCTGCATTCTCCTTGCTACTTCTGCACAATTAATTAGGCGTGCTCCATCTCGAGGACTCTGAGACTCTCACTCTGTCCCCTCTCCGCACTCCGGCACCTCTTCCCCTGAAAACGGAACGCACCGCGTTCCATTTTTGGAACTACCTTTTCCTTTTTCTGGATGCCAAAAATCGGTTAGAAAACGTTTGTCAATGAAATCCGAGTTAGGATCCTACTGCCAGGGTGGCTCTCCTCTCATGCGGCAGACAAAGGTGTAGCGTATTCGAAATACGTATGTCAAGCATCTTTTTGAAAATTCTTATCCTTCATATTCAATGTCTTGTTGAGAAGAGCCGCTTATCTTAACGGCAAAAAAGCGGTTGTTTATGTTTTTGCAAGATATACATAATCAGAGATTTATATATACATGAATACGTATTTCGAATACGTACGCTCTCCGCGGGAGCGTAGGGACGGTAAGAATCGTGCCGCAACTGCGCTCTCGGAACTAACTTCATCATGGAAAACGATAAGATATACCAGGTAGGCGTTAATATTCAGGAAAAAGCCACCGTTATCTGGAACGTAGCCAATGCTATCTTTGGCATTTTTAAGCCGCACGAGTATGGTAAGGTCATTCTGCCCATGACCGTTATCAAGCGGTTCCATGACTGCCTTGCTGCCAAACATGCGGAGGTGCTGGCCGCTCACGAAAAGTACGCCAATCTGGCTCCCGGTGCGCTGGATATGATGCTCATGCGCGCCTCCGGCTACAAGTTCTACAACACCAGCAAGTTTACCTTCGAAACCCTGGTGGCGGACCCGAACAACATCGAGACCAACTTCCGCAGCTATCTGGCAGGATTCTCCCGCAATGTGCAGGATATCCTCGCCAACTTCCGCTTCGAGGACCAGCTCAATGCCCTTGTGGAGAACAATTTGCTCTTCCTCGTGGTGAAGGAGTTTGCTTCGCCCAAGGGCTATCTGGGTCCGGATAAAATCAGTGCGGTGGATTGCGGCTACATCTTCGAGGAGCTGGTGCACAGGTTCTCTGAATCGTATGCGGAGGGCGCCGGCGCCCACTTCACCAGCCGTGATATCATCTACTTGATGACCGATCTGCTGCTCAGCGGCTCCACCCTCGGCGAGGCCAACGTGACGGTGTACGACATGACCATGGGCACCTCGCAGATGCTCTCGTGCATGGAGGAGCGTATCCACGCTCTTAACCCCGCCACGCCCGTGACCTGCTGCGGGCAGGAGCTCAATGCCGAGACCTTCGCCATTGCCATGTCCGATATGCTTATCCGTGGTGGCGATCCGAACAACATGCGCTACGGCGACACTCTCTCGGAAGACAAGTTCGGCGGCTACAGGTTCCGCTACATTATCTCGAACCCTCCCTTCGGCATTGATTGGAAGCGAGAAGAAAAGGCGGTAAAGGAAGAGCACGCCCGCGGCGAGGCGGGGCGCTTCGCCCCCGGTCTGCCCAAGATTTCCGACGGGCAGCAGCTCTTCCTGCTCAATGGTCTCTCCAAGCTGGATCGAGAGGGACGCATGGCCATCATTCAAAACGGATCGTCTCTGTTCAACGGCGATGCCGGCAGTGGCCCGTCCGAAATCCGCCGCTATATTCTGGAGCACGACTGGCTGGATGCCATCGTGCAACTGCCCAATGATTCCTTCATGAACACCGGCATTGCCACCTACGTGTGGCTGCTGGCTCGCAACAAGCCCGCTCACCGCCGGGGCAAGGTGCAGCTCATCAATGCTTCTCGGTGTTTTGAACCTCGCCGCAAATCCATAGGCAACAAACGTAATGACATCACAACCGCCTGCCGCGAGCTGATCATGCAGGCCTACGTTGCCTTTGAGCGCGATGCCTCCTATGGCGACCCCTCCGGCATTTTCTGCGAAAGCAAGGTCTTTGATACGCAGGATTTCGGCTACTACAAGATTACTGTGGAGCGACCCCAGCGAGACGAGGCAGGCAACATCATCATGAAGAAAGGCAAGCCTGTGCCCGATAAGGCCCTGCGCGATACCGAGAACGTCCCCATGAAAGAGGATATTCAAACCTACATGGAGCGTGAGGTGCTGCCCTACGTGCCCGATGCCTGGGTGGATAAAAAAGCCGCCAAGGTGGGCTACGAAATCCCCATGACGCGCTACTTCTACAAGTATCAGCCCCCCGAAGCCTCCGATTCCATCGTCGCCCGTATCTCCTCTCTGGAGTCTGATATCGCTGAGTCCCTGAAAAATCTTCTCTCTTGATTCCCATGGCTAGGCAAATGAAAGACAGCGGGATTGGATATGTGGGCAGTATTCCACGACATTGGACAACAGTTAGATTAAAGTACTTAACTGAGATTAGGAGCGAAAAAGGATTATTCAATCCTGATTTAGCGTTATATATTGGTCTGGAGAATATTGTTGGCTATTCAAATGGCATATTCTCAACAGATGCAACGTATGATATTTCTGTTCAAAATGTATGTAAAAAGGGTGACATATTGTTCGGAAAATTAAGACCATACCTTGCAAAAGTGATTTTCTCCCCATATGATGGGTATTGTTCCGGTGAATTCCTTATTTTATCGGACTTCATGGGAGATAAACGATTTTTACGTTTTAGTCTTCTTAACAAAAATTTCATTGATGATATTAATTCGTCCACTTATGGTGCTAAAATGCCGAGGGCTAATTCACAGTATATACTGAATTTAGCAATAGCTTTGCCCTCCCCTCTCGAGCAGCGCCGTATCGCCGATTATCTCGATGCCAAATGCGCAGAGATAGACAAGGTTGTGGAGAAAACGAGGGAGACGATTGAGGAGTACAAAAAGCTCAAGCAGTCCATTATCACCGAGACGGTCACAAAGGGGTTGAATCCCGATGCAGAGATGAAGGATAGCGGGATCCCATGGATTGGGAAGATACCGGTGGAGTGGAGTATAGAAAGATTGCAATGGCATTTGAGAGAAATTAATCACTCAAATAATCCTGTGCAAACTAGACAAATTCTTTCCCTGACCAATAAACTGGGAGTTATTCCTTATGAAACGAAAGGAAATATAGGGAACAAGTCAAAAGAGGATTATTCCGACTATAAACTGGCATATCCCGATACCATCGTCGTCAATAGTATGAATGTTATCATTGGCTCTGTGGGCATATCAAATTATTTTGGTTGTGTCAGTCCCGTATATTATGTTTTTGCCCCTGAAACTGGAAATAATGTGAGGTTTTTAAACTATATTTTCCAGACAACAGGATTCCAAAAAGAACTTCGGTGTTATGCAAATGGAATACTCGAAATTCGACTTCGGGTGTCTTCAGATAAAATCTTGAAAAGGGGTGTTGCTATCCCCAGCGTTGAGGAGCAAAAATTGATTGTCTCTTATCTCGACGCCAAATGTGCTGAGCTAGACAGCATCATCGAAAAGAAGGAACAGCTTATCGAGGAACTCGGGAGCTACAAAAAATCGCTCATTTACGAATACGTTACCGGTAAAAAGGATGTACAGGCATGAAAGAGAAAGAATTTGAAGCCCATATTGAAGCAGCTCTGACCTCCCCCGCAGGAGGGTTGACAAAGGGCGCGGATACGTATGACTGCGCCACGGCGCTGTACAAAGACACCCTGCTGCGCTTTGTTCAGGACACACAGCAGAAAGAGTGGAACAAGTACAAGCGTCTGGTGCCCCTCAACACGGAGGAGTCTTTTATCCGCACCTTCAATGAACGTTGCAGCAAGGACGGTCTGCTGCATGTGCTGCGCAACGGGTTTGATGCCGCGGGCGCGCGATTCCGCGTCTGCTATTTCCGACCCGAAAGCAATCTGAATGAGGAGCATGAGCAACGGTACCGCGCCAACAAGGTGGAGGTCTATCGACAGTGGTACTACAGCGAGACCTGCAAGAATTCAGTGGACATGGTATTAGTGCTCAACGGCATACCCGTGTTTGCGCTGGAGTTGAAGAACCAGCTCACCGGGCAGAGCATCGACAATGCTCGCCGACAGTGGAAAGATGACCGCGACCCGAAGGAACGTTGCTTTGGTTTCAATTTCCGCATCCTGGGCTATTTTTGCGTTGACCTGTATGAGGCCTGCATGACCACGAAGCTGGAGGGCAAGCACACCTACTTCCTGCCGTTCAATCAGGGCAGCGCGGGCGCCGGCAAGGACGGCGGCGCAGGAAATCCCGCAGGTTCGGAAAACGACTTTGCCACCTCCTACATATGGCGCGAGGTATTCTGCCGAGATAGTCTGATGGATATTTTGGAGCGCTTCATGAATGTTGAGAAGAGAGAGGAAAAGGTTTGCGGCAAGGATGGTAAGGAGGTCACGGTCGAGAAGAAGACGCTCATTTTCCCCCGCTACCACCAGCTGGATGTGGTGCGCAAGCTGGTGGCTCATGTGAAAGAACACAGCAGCGGGCACAACTACCTCATTCAACACAGCGCCGGCAGCGGTAAGTCCAACTCCATCGCGTGGGTGGCGCACCGGCTTTCCACCTTGTTCGATGCGCAAGATCAGCCCATCTTCAGCAGTGTCATTGTGGTGACCGACCGCACTGTACTCAATGCCCAGTTGAGTAATACCATCTCCGGGCATGACCATACGCGTGGCGTGATAGCCGCCATTGATGATGAAAAGAACTCGCAGGATTTGAAGGACGCTATCAATGCCGGAGTCCGCATCATTATTACCACGCTGCAGAAATTCCCCGTGATTTACCGCGAGGTGATCCACCGCGCGGGAAACCGCTACGGCATCATCATCGACGAGGCTCACTCGTCGCAGGGTGGCAGCGCCGCCGCTAAGATGAAGGCTGCGCTGGCCGATACCCGCGCCGCGTTGGAGCAGTACGCCGAGGAGGAAGAGTTGGACGCCGAGGCCAATGATGCCGAAAACAAGCTGGTGCAGGAAATCCTGAGCCAGGGCAGGCACGACAATCTCTCGTTCTTTGCCTTTACCGCTACGCCCAAGGATACGACTCTGCAGCAATTCTGCGAACAGGGACCGGACGGTAAATGGCATCCCTTCCATGTGTACAGCATGCGCCAAGCGATTGAGGAGGGCTTCATTTTGGATGTGTTGAAGAATTACACCACTTACAAGACCTGCTACAAGCTTGTCCGCTCCGTTGAGGAGAACGAGGAAATGGCCAGCAGCAAGGCTGCACGTCTTATCCGCCAATACGCCATGTTGCACCCGGAGAATATCCGGCAGAAGTCGGAAATCATTGTGGAGACCTTCCGCGAAACCACGCGCCGCCAAATCGGGGGCAGGGGCAAGATGATGGTGGTGGCGTCATCCCGTCTGGCTGCGGTGCTGTATTATCGTGCAGTGAAGGAATATGCCGCCGAGCAGGGCTACACCGATGTGAAGCCCATGGTGGCATTCTCCGGTACGGTGGAATTGGAGGACGGGGAAGAGCTGACCGAAAGCAAGCTCAACGTGCGCGCGGATGGTACGCATATCTCTGAGAACCAGACCAAGGAGGAGTTCCACAACAACTTCAACATCCTCATCGTGGCAGAGAAGTACCAGACCGGCTTTGACGAAAAGCTGCTGCACACCATGATTGTGGACAAGAAGCTGCGCTCGGTGAAGTGCGTGCAGACTCTCTCTCGCCTGAATCGCACCACCTACGGCAAGGAGGACACCTATGTGCTCGACTTCATGAACGAGCAGGACGAGATTAAGGAGGCCTTCCAGCCCTTCTATCAGGAAACCATGCTGGAGGGCGACCTGAGTTTAGACCTCATCTACCAGACCAAACGCGACTTGAGGGAGTTTAACGTTTATCACGATGACGACGTGGAGAAGGTCGCCACGGAATACACGCGCCACGGCGAACAGCAAGAGGCTGCCTGTGCCGCCGCTATCACGAATCTTCTGATACCGGTTATCGATGATTACAACGAGAAGCTGAGCGATGATGAGCAATACGAGTTCCGCCGCAAGTTGCGCGCCCTGTGCAAGTGGTATGCCCACATCGGCCAGATCATGCGTCTGAATGATTTGTCACTACACAAGGAATACGTGTTTGCCCGCTATCTCATCAAGGTTCTGCCAACCAAGCCGGGCGAGCTGGTGGATGTAGAAGGCAAAATTGAGATGGAGTACTATAAGCTGGAGGAAACCGGTCGTGGCAGCATCCGGCTTGACGACCATAAAGGAGTTCTGGAGCCCGGTACAACTACCTCCAAAGGCGGTGCAATAGACAAGAAAGAGTCCTTGGACGAACTGCTGAAACGCATCAATGAGGCCATGGGCGGCAACTTTACCGAGGCCGACAAGGTAGCCGTCCGCACCATCATAGCCGCGCTGAAAGAGGATACCAACCTCGCGGCGTCTGCACAAACCTCCAATTTGAAGGTGTTTGTGGATACCATTTTCAAGAGTACCTTTGACAATACCGCCACGGATTGCTATGCGAAGAGCATGGAAGGCTTCGAAAACCTGATGAAGGATGACGATAAGCGTGACAGGCTCCGCCAAGCACTCGGTCGGGAGTTGTTTTTCCTGTTCCACAGGGGGTATCCCACAGGTGATGACAATTTCGCTCTGGCAGCGGAAAGAGGAAAGTCGGAGTACATCGTCCATTCAGTGGGCTAAAGATACCCCAATAAGATATAAAAAGAACTCACAGAGAAGTAATACTCCCACAGTACTGTGATATAACTGAGTATTCGCGCAAATGTGTATAAAAACTTTTCTCAGGAAAACAAGATGTGGATGAAGAGGGAAGGGAAAAAATAGCAGCCCCGGAAGTGAAAGAATTCCTCAAATCGGTGCTGACATACGAGAAGTCATAAATAATGCAAGACTTCTTCCAAAATATCGTGTTCCGCTCTATTAATTAGTATTAACCATTTTTACATCAACAAATTAAACAAAAAAAATCATCCATAACCCTTCCTTACATTCCCACTCTTTCGCCCACCGTCCCTGCACCCTCGGCATCCTCGTGGTCCGTCGTGGTTCCTTAGGTTTCCCAGTTATGTTCAAGATTGATAGAGGATGCATGAGGAATCAAAACAGGGATCGGATAACATCGGATCCTTTTTTGATGGCTTCACTCCCTTTTGACTTGATCTCTTCAATCGTCTCCCCATTGATGTTGAATTCTTCAAGCAACTGCAAACCCTGCTCGGAGAACCACCCTTTTGCGCTTTCAAGCGTCTCGTGGATGAGGTGAGGTTTCTGCTCACGGGGTTTCTTTACGGTGGTATCGGAGTAATCGAAGCGAAAGCTCACGACTCCGGCTTTTTCTTCAGGACCACTCCAGCCGACAATATTTTTGAAACTTTCGTACTGCTCGCAGGCTTTTTCAAACCTGCGCAGGAAATTATCCTTGCTGATAAAGGATTGCATGTACGCTTCAAAGTAAGCCTGTTCGCTGCGAGCCGCCTCATCGACCGCCTTCCACAATGAAGAATAAGAGTTGTAGAAACGCTTGATTTTGCGAAAATAAGATGCATCCTTCACCTGCGAGCTCGGCAAGGAGGAAATGCTCCACTTGTGATCCTTACCCATCTCTACATCATTGATCAGGAAATACCGTCGCGATATGTCGACCCCGTCGCCTTCTCTCGTGTCTTCGGGCGTTATGCAGTCATCCCAGGTCACATCCACATGGTACCACTCATCGTTCACGCGTACCATGTTCCACGCGTGGGGACCACCTGCAACGCCAAGCACAATGTGCGCCTCCAACCCCGCCATCTTCGCAAGCAGGTAGTAAACGCGACTGTATGCCTCGCACACGCCTTTGTTTGTGAGCAGCATCGTGGTGGCCGCGCCTCCGCTGGTTGAGCTGTAGGAGTAGTGTTTCACCATGAAATCGTGCAGAGAACGGGCACGTTCCATCTCCGTCATGCCGGGACGGATAACCTCGCCGATGATTTTTTCTGCTTCCAGGAGAGAGGCGCGTTCTTTCTTCCCAAGCTTTTCGACAAGCGATGAATCACGGTGGGCCGCAAGAATTTTTTCACTATCTTTGTACCCCATAAACAACGTAATTTTCCCCTCCTTCTTTTTGTTCTCAGAAAGAGAAAATCCTCCGCAGTAGTCATACCAGAGAGAATTGTTAAAGTGCCTTTTTGGAGATGCCGCGATCTTTTTGCCAACCAAAAGGGTTCGTGTCCCTTCCAATTTGCTCGCCATATCACCCATGACGGTGTTGATGTCATCCAAGGTTTCCATGATTTGCTGCTTCTCTTCGGAGCCCTCCGCCGCGGCGTCATCTGCAAGCGCTGCACCGGGCGCGGAAATGATGAAGCAAGCGATCAGAAGCGCAGCCAGCCAGGAAAGCGGCTCAAGCGTTGCTCGTCGACCATTTGTCAGTGTCGTGAGTCGGTAAGCATCGCAAGGCGAGAGGGGAAGGAACGGCTGCCTCATATGGGGCGGGAAAGTAGAGATTGAAAGAAAAGGAAACGGAATGTGGCGAGACGCATACCCGTGCAAGGTATTGGCGAACTCCGCACGAGAGCGAGTGTACGCTCTTTAATATCTATTAACAAGAAAAAAGTTCATCGTGTCATTTGAGAGCTGTTTTAGATTTACCGAAGGAGGAAAGGGGAAGGAAGCCTCTGAAATCAGAAGAGACGACGCCTCAGCCTTCACTTCCATCAACTTTCCAAACCTTTAAAACGTTAACATTTTTCGCAAGTCGGCTCGCGGTTGATCTCACAACTGCCTCTCTCTTCCCCTTACCCCGTACAAAGCAACGCGAGGCAACGTCCTTAGGGCAAACGCATTAGGAAATGCGTTTGCCGAAGTACGAATTGCGAATTATGAAGGACGACGTATTGATAGTTAGCGCGCTAGCGTGCGTTTCTGCGGAGCTTCAGCGTAGCTGAACTTCTGGGGCATGGGGGAGGGGTGGTTAGAAAGGGAGAGTGAGGAGCGAAGCGGGGTGAGGGGTGAAGTTGAGGGAAGGACGAAGAATTGAACTAGCGCGCTTTGCGCGTTTTTTTGCGGAGCGGTAGCGGAGTCGAATTTTTGGGGTGTAGCGGATGGTTGGTCAAAAAGTTTTTGTGAAGATCCATCATCATGATGACCACTTGTTGTCATGATTTTTGATGCGTATAAACTGCGATATCAGTCAACAAGAGCATTTTCTCTGTTGATTGACTTCTCTCAGATGCGATTGCCCTGGCAACGTCCTGAAACGGATTGACAACAAAACACGACTCGTGATATAAGCGCGGGAGTTGAGCCGCCCCCCTGAGAAAGTCTATGATGACGCTTGAGATATTTCGCCGGAAGATAGCAGCGGGAGAGCCGCTGGAAGGAGAAGAGATGATTTCTTTCATGCGAGCGCAGAGTGACGCCGCACGGCGCATCTTGTGCGAACTGAACAACGCCTACCACACGCCGCAGGAGGTCCAGAAACTCTTTGCGCAACTTACGGAGCAGGAACCGGATGACACCTTCACCCTCTTCCCTCCCTTCTACACCGACTTCGGTCGCAATATTCACATCGGGAAGCGCGTATTCATCAACTCCTGCTGTCAGTTTCAGGATCAGGGCGGCATCTACATCGGAGACGGCTGCCTGATCGGCCACAGCGTTATCCTCGCCACACTCAATCACCACCTTGCCCCCGAGCGTCGGCAAAATCTTTCCCACGCCCCCATCCGCATAGGTCGCGGGGTATGGCTGGGAGCCCGCGCGACAGTTCTGTCCGGGGTCACCATTGGAGACCATGCCGTCATCGCTGCCGGCGCAGTAGTGACCAGGGACGTCCCGGCGCGCGCCATCGTAGGCGGGATACCTGCCAAAATGCTGCGCAGCATTGATGATCAGAGGCAGAGCTCGAGTCCGTCGTAAGCCGGAGAAATGACGTCCGGAAGATAGGCGGCCAGCGCGCCGTATTCCAGGCGGTGACCGGAGTGGGTGATGTAGCCGCGTCCTGGTTTGAGCTCACGCATGAGCGCCACTGTCTCATCCACACACAAGTGCGTACGGTGCGGCGGGAAGCAGAGACCATCCATCGCCAGAGCGTCCAGCCCTCGCAGCATCGGGGCAGATTCCGGCGGCAGCTCCTTGATATCCGGAACATAGCCAAACGAAGCGCCGTCAGCACTCCGGAAGACGTAGCCATAAGTCTCCACAGCAGCGTGAATAACGCGCACAGGCTGCACCTCGATGTCGCCCACGCGGAAGGCTGCACCGCCATGACAGAGGCAACGGGCACGCACATAGCCCCGGTACGTCTGCTCCTCCGCAAGAGCCCAGGGATACATCGCCCGCAAGCGAGCGAGACACCCCTCCCCGGCGTAGAGCGGCAGCAGCTCATCCCTCTCCCAGCAGAAGGCGCGCAAATCGTCGAACCCCGCCACGTGGTCGAGGTGCTCATGCGTGTAAATCACGGCATCAATGGCGGTGAAGCCAAACTTGAGAGCCTGCGCCCTCAGGTCGGGTCCGGAATCCACAAGCAACCTCGTAGAATGCGTTGCAACGAGCACCGATGAACGCAGGCGCTTGTTGCGAGGATCAGTGGAGGTGCAGACCTCGCAACGGCAGCCGATCACGGGAACTCCCGTGGACGTGCCGCTGCCGAGAAAAAGAACCTTCATACGCTAACATTGAGGATTGCTTTCCGGCGGCATTATGGCATAATGGATGTCGAACGGAAAGCAAATTATGCTCGCGCTGCTCAAGATACGCAACCTGGCCCTGGTCGATGAGCTGGTATGGGAGCCGGGTGCGGGATTTCTGAGCATCACCGGCGAAACCGGCGCGGGCAAGTCGGTCATCATAGGCGGCATTTCACTGGTCCTTGGAGACCGGGCGGATAAGACTTGCATCCGAAGCGGAGAAACGCAATGCACGCTGGAAGCTCTCTTCCAACTCTCGCGCCCGGAGGACATCAACGCGCAGCTCGAGGAAGCCGGCGCGCCGCCCTGCGAACAGGGAGAGCTGATCATCCGCCGCATCATCACTCCTTCCGGCAATCGCCAATTCATCAACAACTCGCCCGTCACCCTCTCCCTCCTGCGCCGGATCAGCAGCGGTCTCGTGGACATGCATCATCCGGATTCCGCCCGGGGCCTTACGAACCGCGAAAGGCAGCTTGCGCTACTGGACGCGTTTGCAGAGGCATCGGAAGAAGTAGGCGCGTACACGCAGGCCTACCACGCCTGGCAGCAAGCGGCGAAGGAGTACAGAGAACTTGCTCAGAGCGAAGCCGCCAACGAGCGCGAACTCGACTTCCTGCGCCACCAGATTGCCGAAATCGAGACCGCCGAATTCACGGCGGAAGAGGTTCAAACCCTGGAGGAACGTTGGCAGCGTGCAAGAAATGCCGGTCGCCTGCACGACACGGCAGCCCCCCTGCCCGCTCTGCTGGATGGCGGCGACGGCTCGGCGCTGGATATCCTGCGGCGAGCAGTGCGACAAGCGCGAGAACTGGAACGGATGGATGGTTCCTGCGCAAGGTGGCTTCAACCACTGGAAGAAGCCGTGGCAAATCTGGACGAAGTGACAGCCTCTGCACAGGATTACCTGGATGCCCTTGAAAGTGATCCCGAGCAGCTCGCGAAGCTGGAAGAGCGCATCGCTCAGTTGGACACTCTGCGCCGGAAATATGGCTCGGACTACGAGAGCATCATGGCGCATCTGCAAACCTGTCGTGAAAAACTGGAAGGAATGGAACGCCGCGATGAACGACTCGCAGAGCTCGAGCAGAACGTAAAAGCACGAAAAGAAGAACTTACTGCCGCGGCGAACAAGCTGAGCTCCAAACGTCGCAAGGCCATAACAAAGCTGGAGAAAACGTTCCTCACACACGCGGAGCATCTCGGCTTTCGACAGGCGCTCTTCCGCGTGGAACTTGAACCATCGGCGGAACCCGGACCCCACGGGGCAGAAAATGTCGAGTTCCTCTTCGGTCCCAATCCCGGTGAACCGCTGAAACCGCTGCGTCAAATCGCTTCCGGCGGCGAGCTGGCTCGCGTGATGCTTGCTCTCAAGAGCGCACTGGCGAAGCAGGACGACACCCCCCTGCTCATCTTCGATGAAATTGATGCCAACGTAGGCGGCGAAATCGCCCGCGCCGTGGGGAAGAAAATGCAGGAGCTCGGGCGCGACCGCCAAGTTATCGCCATCACACACTTCCCACAAGTAGCAGCTCTGGCTGCACACCACTATCTTATCTCGAAAGAAATCAAGCAGGGCCGCAGCGTATCGCGGCTCGTTGAACTCCGTGAGAAAACGCGCATCGCGGAACTCGTTCGAATGCTCGGCAGCAGCGGCTCCGCTGCCGAAGCACACGCTCGCAGTTTGCTTAAAAATTGATAAATCCTTCATCACATGAATACAACCCGCCTCCTGATAACCTCCCTCCTTTTCCCCTTGCTCATTTGGATGCTTCCTGCTCCGGCTGCAGCTGAGGGAAAAGAACACGACCTCACCCTCTGGTACCGCGAACCCGGACCTGTGGATGCCCCCAACCTGCCGTGGAATAACGACGATGCGGCCCGTAGCAAAAGCAACACCGCCAATTATGGAACATGGGAAAGTCGCACCCTGGCCATCGGCAATGGTCGCATCGGCGCCACTCTCTACGATGGGCAGCCTCTGGACTGCCTCGTGCTGAATGAGGTGAGCCTTTGGACAGGCGGACCAAACACCGCAAACAATGGCTCGGGGTACGCTTACGGTCCCCTATCAAATCAGGAAGAATTCGGCAGCTACCAACCTTTCGCCCAGCTTTTTGTACGCTACGACACTCCGGGGGAAATCAGCGATTTTGAGCGTAGCCTTAATCTGATGGACGCTACATCGCGTGTCTCTTACACGGAAAAGCGCGGTGATAAGCTTATCAAACACGAGCGCATGTCATTCGCCAGCAATCCGGATGATATTATCGTGTACAGCGCCAAAGTTGATCAACCGGGGAAACTCAATGCAGACATCGCCCTGCTCCCCTTCCACACGGTGAAATATGCCAAAGCGGGAACGAACGAACTCATCATGTCCGGAACATTGGCGAATGGTGAAAAGTTTGAGGGTCGGCTCCTCGTCCTGACTGAAGATGGAACCTGTTCCATAAGTGGTCCGTGTGCGAAACTCGAAGTCACTTATGAGGGGAAAGGAAATGGACAACATCCTGTGTACGACGGCACAAAAGCGCCCTATCTCAAAGTGCGAGACGCGACAAAGTTCACCGTGCTTATCTCCCTCGCAACGGATTACAAAATGGATCCTAAGGCGGGCTGGAAAGGCGAACCTCCGGACAAAAGCAACGCCCGTACACTTGCCGCTGCACGCAAGATTGATCTCGCTACTCTTCACAAACGCCACGTCAAGAATTATCGTTCTTTGTTCAACCGCGTTGCGCTGCGGTTCGACTCAGGTACGCCTGAGGATCGCAAAAGCATGCCTACCAACGAACGCCTTGAAGCCTACAAAAAAGATCAGACTGATTCGGAGTTGGAAGCCCTGCTCTTCCAATTTGGACGCTACATGCTCATCAGCGGATCACGACCGGGGAATTTGCCCATGAATTTGCAAGGAATATGGAACGCCATGGTACACGCTCCCTGGGCCTGCGACTACCACACGAACATCAACCTGCAAATGTGTTATTGGGGAGCGGAAGTGACCAATCTTTCGGAGTGCCATGAGCCATTGATGGACTTCATCTACGTGATGCAGGAACCACTGGCGGAAACCACGAGGAAGGCTTTCGGAGAACAGACGAGAGGATGGACTACTCGTGTCTCGCAGAATCCCTGGGGCGGTGGCGGCTGGACCCAATGGAATATGCCGGTGAATGCGTGGTACGCCCTGCACATGTGGGAGCACTACCTCTTCACCCAGGACACAAAATTCCTCAAAAAGCAGGCCTACCCTGTTTTCAAAAATGTCTCTCAATTTTGGGAAGACCGCCTCAAAGTAATCGGCGCCGGCGGCAAGGGGCTCGAATCCGGCAATAAACCGCTTGATCCGAAACAGCATCCTGAACTCAAGGAAATTAAAGCTGACTCACTCGTCGCGCCGAAGGGATGGTCCCATGAGCATGGTCCCTTGGAGGATGGCGTCATGCATGATCAACAACTCATTCGCGAGCTCTTCGGTTTCACTATTCAGGCAGCAAAAATTCTTAAGGTGGACAGACCATGGGCGAAAACATTGCAGGACAAAAAGCAACGTCTCGTAGGCAATCGCGTGGCGGAAGGAGGCTACCTGCAGGAGTGGATCGTTGATCGCCCGGATATGGTTACAGGTCACCGCCACACCTCCCACCTCATCGGTGTGTACCCGGGATCGACTATCACAGCGCGATCGACACCGGATTTCATGAAAGCCGCAGCGAAGAGCCTGGAATTACGCGGCAACAGCGGAGACAATCGCCGCAGCTGGACCTGGCCCTGGCGCGCCGCCCTCTATGCGCGTTTCCACGATGGTGAGCATGCTCACGAGATGGTGAGCAGCCTGTTGCGGTTCAACATCCTCTACAACTTCCTTGCCACGCATCCTCCCATGCAGATGGATGGCACATACGGCATGACTGCGGCGATTGCTGAAATGCTGCTGCAAAGTCATGATGGCATCATCGAACTGCTGCCGGCTTTGCCGGAAGAATGGAAGGACGGGTCGGTAAAGGGCCTGCGCGCCCGGGGAAATATCACCCTGGATTTCTCCTGGAAGGATGGAAAAGTCGAAAACTACACGGTTTATTCTGCCACACCGGAAAAACCGGTCACCCTCCTTGTGAATGGAGAAGAGAAGAGCGCGACGGCAAAACCCCTGGCAACTGCTAAGAAGAATAAAAAAACAAAACAGACGAAATATTCTGATTGACCTATTCAGTCAAATACGATACACAACAGAGTTGACATGAAAGCAACGCTCATCACACTCAGCAAGGTGCTGTTACTGGCGCTGTGCATCTGCGTAACAGCCCCGGCACAAGACGATACTGACACTCCGACTAACACCGGATCCGGTGAATCTGAAACCAATGATTCTGGCGACTCCTCCAAGTCCGCAAAGAAGAAAAAGGCAACCTCAAAGAAAAAGAAGTCTGTGATGAGCTCCCTCAGCGAGATGGATGTCTTCAACGCTGAGCCCGACAAGAAGGCCAAATTCTTCTTTTATCTGCAATCTGGTAGCTATTGCCCCCACTGCGTCAAAGCAATGCCGAACATCGTCAAGATTTACCCGGAGATGAAAAAGGATAAGGTGGAAATTATCCTCATTGGGTGTGACAGAAACAAGGAGGCCTCGCAGGGGTTTCTTCAGACTTTCAAGGCTCCCTTCCCCGGCGTGATGCACAAGGAAGGAAGGGAGCTCCCCGGGTTCGTAGAGGTACGAGGAATTCCCCATGCCGCCTTCGTCAATGCTAAGGGACAACTCATTGAAGCCGGTGGCGTTGGCCTCGTCTGGCAGTGGAAAAAGCTCATCAAACAAAAGCCCAAGAAGGAGAGCAAAAACAGCAAAGTCGAAAAGTAGGTTGCTTCCCTGAAACGGGACAAATAGATACTCCGGAGTATTTGCGAGCAGAAAGGGTCTGATTTTTCGCTTTCCCTCTTCCGTGTTTCGTTGTTTGAAATGCGTAATTGGGCTTGATTTTGCGGGCGTAGTGGCGTACACTCGCCCGCAACATGGCAGATCGTAAAAAACCGTACCCGTTCGATGAGTTTGAGCCCGCCTGGCAGAAGGTCTGGGATGAGCAAAAAACCTTCCACGTGGGCAATCCCGGTGACCCGGATTTTGATGTCTCTAAGCCCAAGCGTTACATCCTGGACATGTTTCCGTACCCCAGCGGGGCGGGGCTGCATGTAGGGCATCCGGAGGGCTACACCGCCACGGACATCGTGAGTCGCTACCTGAGGCGCAAAGGGTACAACGTCCTCCATCCCATGGGGTGGGATTCTTTCGGTCTGCCGGCGGAGCAATACGCTATCAAGACGGGACAGCACCCGGCGGTGACGACGGCGGCTAACATCGACAACTTCCGCCGCCAGCTCAAGATGCTTGGTTTTTCGTACGACTGGGACCGCGAAATCGCAACCACAGATCCGAAATATGTGCGCTGGACACAGTGGATTTTCCTGCTCCTTTACAACTCTTACTACGACGAGACGGCAAAGAAAGCGCGCCCGGTGAGCGAATTGGAATCGCAGGGATGGACTCGTGAACAAATTGACGCCGTGCGCCTGGCGTACGTAGCGGAAGGCATGGTCAATTGGTCACCGGACATGGGAACCGTACTGGCCAATGAAGAGGCGGAAGAGTGGCGCAGCAAAGGGTTTACGATTGAGCGTCGCAAGCTGCGCCAGTGGATGCTGCGCATCACCGCCTATGCCGAGCGCCTCATTGATGAACTGGAAACCCTCGACTGGCCGGAAAGCATTAAGCTGCTACAGCGCAACTGGATTGGCAAGTCTACCGGGGCAGAGGTAGTCTTCACATGCGGGCAGCACAAAATCACCGTTTACACCACCCGACCGGACACCCTCTTTGGCGCCACGTACATGGTGCTCTCTCCGAAACACGAACTCGTGGAGCAGATCGCCACACCGGAACAGATCGATGCCGTGCGCGCGTACAAAGCAGCCTGCGCGGAAAAGAGCGACCTAGAGCGCACTGATCTCTCCAAAGAAAAGACCGGCGTGTTCACCGGAGCGTATGCCGTAAATCCGGTGAACGGCAAGGAAGTGCCCGTCTGGATCGCAGACTACGTGCTCACAGGCTACGGCACGGGAGCCATCATGGCGGTACCGGCTCACGATGAACGCGACTACGAATTTGCCACGAAATTCGGTCTGCCGATCATTCAGGTCGTGCAGCCGGACAACCCTGCCACGCCATGGCAGGACTTCTGCGGATACGATGGCACGATGGTCAACTCCGAATACCTTGATGGTCTGAGTGTACCGGAAGCAAAGGCCACCATGATCCGCAAGCTGGAGGAAGCGGGCAACGGGCGCGGCAAAGTCAATTACAAACTGCGTGACTGGCTCTTCAGTCGCCAGCGGTACTGGGGAGAACCCTTCCCCATTCTGTGGGACAAAGAGACGGGGTTGCACCACCCGCTCTCGGAGAGCGAGCTTCCCCTGCTCCAGCCGGAGATGAAAGACTTCAAGCCGAGTGGTGATCCACGCGGCCCGCTGGTGAAAGCTGAAGATTGGATTCACTACTCTGACCGCTTCACACGCGAAACCAACACCATGCCGCAATGGGCGGGCTCATGCTGGTACTACCTGCGCTACCTGGATCCGCACAACGACACGCAATTCATCTCTCCGGAAGCAGAGAAATACTGGATGAGCTCCACGGGCAATCCCGGCGGAGTGGACCTGTACGTGGGCGGTACCGAGCACGCCGTGTTGCACCTGCTCTACGCGCGTTTCTGGCACAAGGTGCTCTACGATTACGGCCTCGTCTCCACCCCGGAGCCCTTCAACAAGCTGGTGAACCAGGGGCTTATCCTCGGAGAAGATGGACAGAAGATGAGCAAGAGTCGCGGCAATGTCGTGAACCCGGATGACATCGTACGCGAATATGGCGCAGATGCCATTCGTCTTTACGAGATGTTCATGGGGCCGCTCAAGGAAGTAAAACCCTGGGCAACCAAAGGAGTGGAAGGCATCAGCCGCTTCCTCGCTCGCGTCTGGCGTCTAGCCATGGTCGAGAATCAGGAGGGTAATTGGACCCTTTCCGATAAGCTCACAACCGCGGACACCGGCCTCACCCCCGCCCGCAAAGAGCTGCACCGTACCCTCAAAAAAGTTACGGAGGACATCGAAGCCATGAGCTTCAACACCGCGATCTCCAAGATGATGGAGTGCACCAACGCCATGACGAGTGCGGAGAGTGTGTGCGTTGCGGATTATGTGGGGCTCCTGCATGTGCTCAACCCCTTTGCTCCGCATATCACGGAAGAATTATACAGCCGCTTGCGTACGAAGTTTACCGAGCTGCCGACGCCGCAGCTCGCCCTGCAAGACTGGCCCGGCTTCAACCCGGATTTCCTCGTGGAAAACACTGTGGAAATTGTGCTGCAAGTGAACGGAAAACTGCGTGATAAATTGCAAATGCCGAAGGATGCCGACCGCGCTGCAATGGAGCAGGCCGCCCTCGCTTCCCCGCGCGTGCAGGAATTCACCGCCGGTCTTACCGTGCGCAAAGTCATCGTGGTTCCGGGACGCCTTGTGAATGTCGTAGCTTCCTGAGGACGATTCACATCTGTGCATGACTGCCGACGCACCCGGACTCCTGCTGGCAGACTGCCTTACCCCGCTGGGTGCCATGCTCCTCGCGGCTACGGGAGAGGCTCTGGTCGGCGCATGGTTTGAAGGGCAGGCGCATTTCGGCGGCGGCTGGAATCTTTCCCGCGCCGAGCGACGCGATTCCCCCCTGCTCTGCCGGGCGCGGGCATGGATTGACGCCTACTTTGCCGGTGAAAGACCCGGAGAAAACGCCATGCCGCCACTCGACCCGCGTGGCACTCCGTTCCAACTCGCCGTCTGGAATCTCCTGCGTACCACCCCTTACGGTTCAACGACCACCTACGGTTCTCTTTCCTCAGCCCTGCGTCGATCTGGCATCCGCGCCTGCCCGCAGGCCGTCGGCGGCGCTGTGGGTCGCAATCCCCTCTGTCTCTTCATCCCCTGCCACCGCGTCCTGGGCGCCAACGGCTCCCTGACAGGCTACGCCGCCGGCACGGCGCGCAAAGAACAACTCTTGTGCGAGTATGAAGGATGCCAGGAGTGGCAATGGACGTGACAAAGTATCAGATTAACGCACTTTGAAATGTGGGAGTGACCGTCTTGTAAGGTCTGTGAAAAGGCGAAAAACTCCGCACAGAGAGAAGAAATCTCCATAACTTATTTGGGGAAAATATGTAACCGTGCTTTGCGCACAACGCCAGTTCTTCTCTCCTCACAATCCCATATTTTCACAAAAATCTCTATTGGGTATTGATAGTAAGAATCTAGTATCCTTATCGAGGTGTACATCTCTTTTCAAATGCGATGTACAGTAAAATAATCAAAAAAAGTGCGCTGTGATGAGGAATTCGGGGGATTGGAAGAAGTTAAAAAGAAAAGGAGGTCTTGTTAAAATTGAAACAGAGGACAAACGATAACATATTGATTGAGAAATAGTCATCTCAAGAGCATCGGTACATCGGTTTTGAAAAGAGATATACTGCGGCGGTCGTGCACCATCGATGGAAGGCATCGACGGAGAAAAACAATTTTCAAACGTGAAGAGCGGAGAGCAAGCCACGCCGAAGGTATCTGTGATCATGCCCGTGTACAACACGCGGCAGGATTGGTTAGATTTGGCTATTGGCAGCATTCTGCGGCAGACATTCAGGGATTTCGAGCTCATCATCATCAATAACGGTTCGGATGAAGCCACGCAACGACAGCTCAGCTCCTACAAGGATCCGCGGATCGTGCTTCTGCGCCTGGAAAAGAACCTGCAAGCTGCCGTAGCGCGCAACGAGGGATTGAAGGTAGCTCGGGGGGAATATATCGCCTTCATGGATTCGGATGACATCTCTCTGCCGCAGAGATTCGAGAAACAGGTGGAGTACTTGGAAAGCCACCCCGACATCGGACTGGTGGCCACCCGCGTGAACGACGCGGTGCATCCTTGGAAGGTTGAACGCTGGGGAGAGAGGAATCATCCCCGGCAGATTGAGTGCGATCTGTTGCTGGCGGGCAACGTGCTGTGCATTTCCTCCGTGATGGTGCGCCGCGAGATTCTGCGCCGTGATGGCATCGAATTTCGCGGGGATTGCTTTCCGGCAGAGGACTACAAGATGTGGGTGGAACTCGTGGGCAAGGCGAAGATGGTGAGGCTGAATGAGATTTTGGCGAGGTACCGCAAGAGAAAGCCCAATCCGAGGAGGGAGAAGCAGGAAGAAATCACCGCACGGATCCGGACGGAAGTGCTCACCGGGCGGTTTGGGATCAAGAAGGAGGAAGCGGAAGAGCTCGCCTCGTTCCTGCATGTTCCGGGAGTAACCTTTGATGAAGGGCGCCTGCAGGCCGCCGTGAAACACGCCATTGAGCAACTGGGAGCGGCGGGATACGAGAGAAAATATACAGAGAGCGCCCTGAGGTGGGCGATTCGGAAAGTTTATTACCGCACGAAGACATGGGAGGGTCAGGTGCGACTGATGCGCATGCCATGGGGCAAAGAGATGCGGTTAGGGCGCGTGTGGCGGCTATGGTGTTTCATAACCAGAGGAATTTTATGATGAAAACAGTCATATTAGCAGGAGGTCTCGGGACACGACTCGGGGAAGAGACGCAGGTAATACCCAAACCGATGGTTCAGATCGGAGGGCACCCTATCTTGTGGCATATCATGAAGATATACTCGCAGTACGGGCATCACGACTTTGTGATCCTTACGGGGTACCTTTCGCACATCATCAAGAGCTTTTTTGTGCACTACTGCGAGCGCTACTCTGACCTCACGGTCGACATGGAGCACAACACGATGCAGATGCACAAAGTACGCACCGAGCCGTGGAAAGTCTCCATGCTCTACACGGGGGAGAACACGATGACGGGTGGTCGTGTAGCCTGTGCACGACGCTACATAGGGGATGAGCCGTTCTTCCTGACGTATGGTGACGGGGTGGCGAATGTGAACATAGATGAACTGCTGGAGTTCCACAAGAGGAGCGGGAAACTCTGCACGCTCACGGCGGTGCAGGTAGCGGGGAGGTTTGGCACGCTGGGGATTGATGCGCAGGGGGGCGTATCCAGTTTTGCCGAAAAGCCGATGGACGACACAAGCTGGATCAATGGCGGCTTTTTCGTCTGCCAGCCTGAGGTGTTTGACTACATAGGCAGCGGAGCGGATGTGATCTTTGAGCGTGAGCCTCTGGAGAAACTCTCCGCCCAGGGGCAGCTTGCCGCCTACAAGCACCGCGGTTTCTGGCAGTGCATGGACACGCAGAGGGACAAAGTACTGCTCAATGGTCTCTGGGAACGCGATGAGGCGCCGTGGAAGATCTGGAAATAAGAGAACTCACAACCGTGAAGATTAAGCTACCCTACCGATATGCCGTTTACGCCGCCAAGCCCTGCGTGGCGAACGAGGAGAGGTGTTGGATGAACATACGGACGAAGAAGTTGAGCGAGGCGGCGCGCAACAACGCGAGGTACTGGTTTGTGTGCGCGATCAACGGGGATCGCCGCGTCTTTTCGGCCCCCGCGGCGGAGCTTGAGAAAGCCTTCCACGAGCATGCCATCAACGTGATCGACCGTGGAGCGGCGAGCGAGAAGTATTCGCTCTACACGGACTACAAGAGGGGAGAAATCTTCTCGGCGGTGACGCAGAGGGACACGCAGATGGTGTTCAGCCTGATGCGGGAGCCGCAGGGGGAGGAAACAGTGGTGAAGGGGGAAGGGACGATGCAGCCGCGCGTGCGGCGCTTTGCGCCGGTGAGGTACGAGGAGCTGAGTGAGCGTGGGAAGGAAGCGTACAGCATCCAGAAGCTGATGTCGCTGCTGGCGGACTACGGATTCGAATGCCAGCGAGTGATGAATGATGCATGGGGAGTGGATGTGATCGCAACGCGAGAGAGCCCGGAGGAAGGCAGCGAGGTGATGCTGCTGCAGATCAAGGGGAGAGCGACCGGGGAGAGGGCGGACGTGCAACGGGAGAGAGACCTCTACATGGCCATAGCCGATCCGACGAACCGGGGATGGTACATCATCCCGCACGACGGGACAGCGCAGAGCATCATTCCTGAGACGTGCCTGCAGACGGACACATGGGAGAGGGGAGTGTACCGAGTTCGGAAACTCTCGGCAGCGGTGGAGAGCAAATTATCACCCTATTTCTTCCCGTGGGTGAGTGAAGAGGAGGCAATCCTGAGATGAAAAAGCAAGATAAAAAGATACTGCTCACGGGCGCTTCGGGTTTCATTGGCTCGCACGTGCTGGCGGAGTTGTTGAGACGCGGGCATGAGGTGCATGCATTGGTCCACAGCGGGGAATTACCGGAGCAGAGTGGTCTCACCGTCCATCGATTGGATTTGCTGGATGCTGCCGCTGTGGAGTCATTCATGGCGGAGCAACAGTTCACGCACCTTATGCACCTAGCGTGGTATGTGGGCAAAAAACTCCATGTGCACGGAAACAACATGGATTGGTTGGCGGCGAGTCTGCTCCTGCTGGAAAGTTTTGCGCACCACGGAGGAAAACATTTTCTGGGAGCAGGCAGCTGTGCAGAATACGAGTATCAATACGGACTGCTCCGGGAGGACGAGACTCCCACCAATCCCGGGATACTTTACGGCAACGCCAAGAATGCCCTTTTCCGCATGGCGAGTGTTTACTGCGCCCAGTCCGGGATGCGCTTCCAGTGGCCTCGCATCTTCAACCTGTACGGTCCCCGGGAAAAAGCTCAGCGTCTCATGCCCTCAGTCATTCTTTCCTGCCTGCGCGGGGAGGAGGTGCGCGTGAGCGACTGCATGAACTTTTTGGATTACCTGCACGTGGGGGACACGGCACGGGGGATTGTGGACGTGTTTGAGAGCGAACTCACCGGGGCGGTGAACATCTGCTCCGGTAAACCGGTGCAGCTGCGCAGCATTGTGAAACACATTGCCGAGCTCACGGACTTTGACGGCGTCATCCTCTGGGGCGCTGTCCCGGCCGCTTTTGACTACGAAGTTGTCGTGGGAGACAATCACAAGCTGCAATCTATCGGCTGGCAGCCTCAGTACGACCTGATCAGCGGACTGCAAGACACCATCAACTACTGGAAAGAACATGTATAACGACGCATACAAAGGCAAGACGGTGCTGGTGACGGGACACACCGGTTTCAAGGGCTCATGGCTGGCAATCTGGCTCACGATGATGGGAGCGAGGGTGGTGGGCTATGCGCTGGATCCGTACTCCAAGAAAGGCAACTACTGCGCTTCGCATCTGAGCGAACACCTGCACGCCGACCTGCGCGGGGACGTGCGGGATTTGGAAACTCTGAGCGCCGCCATTGAAAAATACCAGCCCGAGATCGTTTTTCACCTGGCGGCGCAGGCTCTCGTACGAACCTCCTATGAGCAGCCCAAAAACACCTTCGAGACGAACATCATGGGCAGTCTGAATGTGCTGGAATGCGTGCGGGGGCATGATTGTCTGAGAACCGCCGTCATGATCACCTCGGACAAATGCTATGAGAACCGCGAGCAGATCTGGGGCTACAAGGAGACGGATCGCATGGGTGGTGAAGATCCTTATTCAGCTTCCAAAGGATGCGCGGAGTTGATGATTCACGCCTACCGACAATCCTACTTCAACCCGGCGCGCCATACGGAACATGGCAAAGCGGTGGCGTCCGTGCGTGCGGGTAATGTGATCGGCGGCGGCGACTGGTCGGATAACCGCATCATCCCGGACTGCATCCGCAGTATTGAGGAAGGCAAAGCGATTCAGGTGCGCAACCCGAAAGCCACGCGCCCCTGGGAGCATGTGCTGGAGCCGCTCTCCGGCTACCTGCGCGTGGGGCAGCGTCTCATGGAAGACCCGGTGAAGTACGCGACCTGCTTCAACTTCGGTCCGCAGCTCAAGGCGAACAAGACGGTGATGGAGGTAGTGCAAACCCTCGTGGAGTACTACGGCAAGGGGAGTGTGGTGGATGCCAGC
Source organism: uncultured Akkermansia sp. (assembly GCA_947631435.1). Classification (GTDB taxonomy): domain Bacteria; phylum Verrucomicrobiota; class Verrucomicrobiia; order Verrucomicrobiales; family Akkermansiaceae; genus Akkermansia. The sequence goes on along the minus strand of CANRLM010000021.1, from coordinate 3,080 downwards.
GACCCGAACGCTGTGCATGAGAATACGCTGCTGAATCTGGATGTGACCAAGGCGTACACGGTGCTGCAGTGGGAAGCCAAGTGGGGACTGCAGGAGGCGGTGCATAAGACGGTGGACTGGTACAAGGAAGCACTTGACTCAGGGGATATGTATGATTTTTGCGTCGGACAAATTATTGAACACGGAGATCACTTCATTAATTAATCGCGGGAGTCCTTTTTGCAATCATCTTACCATAAAAACTCTGAAGGCATAAAAAACATGAAAGACAATCCAAAAATTACGGTGGTAATGTCAACATTTAACAGATGTGAGATGTTGAAAGAATCGCTACAATCTATTCTAGAACAGACATATAAGGATTACGAATTGATTGTTATAGATAATGGTTCAACGGATGGCACACAAAAATTTTTAGAAGAGGCAGCAGCAAAAGATACGAGAATTGTTCATATAAGAAATGAAAAAACTAAAAATTATATTTACAATTTGATAAGAGGCTGCAAGATGGCCCGAGGTGAGTATATAGCTCGCATGGATGACGATGATATATCTTTACCTCAACGATTTGAGAAACAGGTTGAATTTTTGGATCATCATCCGGATATTGCTGTTGTCGGAACATTTATTAGCATTTTTGGTGATTGCGGCACGTGTGCCTCATGGATAAATAATGCAAAGCCCGAATTTTGTGCTCTTGAAACTTTCCATCAATGTCCATTGTGTCATCCCACCGTCATGATGCGCAAATCGTTTTTGAAAGGCAAAAAATTAGGATACAATCCAGAAGCTCTTTATGCAGAAGATATAACATTATGGATAGATATCATAATGGCAGGCGGTAAAATTGCCAACATTCCAGAAGAACTCCTCAAATATAGGTGGTGGCATGCTCGAATTTCTTCGGACAAGGATCTTATACCTCGTCAAATGGAAGCTTTACACAAAGCCAGAGAAAAAATGTGGCAACTTTTTTTTCCGCCTTCCATGGCAAAAAAACTTTCACGATTGAATCCGACTTATCCACGACTTCATCCGATTGATACAGAATATTGTAATGCTCTTTGGCAAGTTGCAGAGAAGAACTCAAACTTGTTCCCCCGTGAAACGGTTCAAGAATACCTAACCCATATGGGAGTTAAAAGTAACCGAATGCATATTTGTTTTGCTGGAGACAACAGGATCGCTGAAAAAATGTGCGTTGCCATGACTTCTATTGTGAGGCATGCAAGGATTTTTGATATAATCGATTTTTTCGTCATAGAAAATGATATTAGTACCGAAAATAAGGAAAAAATAAAGAAATTAGAAAAAAACAATGTCACCATCGAGTTTATCCGGGTAGATGTCAAATCCTTTGAGAGGTATACGCATGCAGGCTCGGGCTGCCCTCATGTGCCATTACAGACCTATTTCCGTTATTTTATTCCTCGTCTGAAGCCAGAGTACGAGAAAGTTCTGTATTTAGACTGTGATGTCGTAGTGAGAAAGTCTTTGTGTGGACTTTGGGAGACTGAATTAGGAGATAATTACGCCGCTGTTGTTCAGGAGTTCTTTCGCTACGTTGGAGAGGGTATGAAAATCAAGCTTCCCAAGGTTTTCAATGCCGGAGTTCTTTTGCTGAATAATCGGAAATGTGTGGAAGATAACATGGCTAAAATTTTATTGGATAATAATGACAAATTGATAGATAAAACTGTTTATGGCGATCAAGATGTACTTAATTATACTTTTAACAATAAAGTAGTATGGATCGCTCCGGTATACAACGCTCAAATTGATTTGTGGCGTCCAGGAACATGTACCACCAAGCCGCTGTACAACGCAAACGATATGTGGTTCGCAAGACATGATCCCGTTATTGTTCATTTCAACAGTCCCAATAAGCCGTGGAATGTTGACGGATATGATGAATTAAAGAAATTTCAGCCCTTCACTGACCTATATTTTGAGAATTTAAAGCTTTCTCCTTACGGACAGGATTATCGAAAAAATATTTCAAAATCTGGACTAGCATTGCAATTCAAATTAAAAATTAGCTATTATCGTTACAAGATTCTTTCCAAAGTTACGTTTGGTAAGAGTCGTAAACATTACAAAGACAAAAAGAGGTTTTATAAAGAACGCATTAGAGCTGTACGTCTTTTTGGGAGAAACTAAAGGATATCGTAATCGTAATTGTCATAATAACAAGAAATTTTATGTTCTACGACCTAATTTTGCCGATTGGTGAACGCTGTCACACGGACGGAGCTTTACGGGAGATATTTCCTGTTCAATTATTGATTTTTAATAGCTTGGGCGGGTTAAGCCTTCCAATTGTTTATGAGGCACTAAGGAGTGATCTTCGGACTTTTTGCTTGAAGGAAAATCTTTTTTTAGAAGAAGAAGGAGACAGAGCAACTTGGTATTTTGCTGATAGAACGAACAATGTCAGAGTCCGTCATCTTTTTGGCAAGGACCTATCCCCTGAAGAGTCCTTGAATCATTATTATCCCGTTTTAGAAAGGTTAAAGAGAAGTACTATTACCAAAATCCAAAGGAGCAGGAATATTTTGTTTGTTCATGCAACAAATCTATTTTCTCCAACGGAAAGCGAAATTTTGGATTATTCAAAAAGAATTAGGCAAATATATACGGACAAGTATTGTGATTTTCTTTATTTTACTTATGACAAGGATCTCTGTTCATATACAACATATTACAAATCAAACGGCATTCGTATTTATGGAATACCAATTCACCCTTTGGCCGAATCGGAAGCAGGTCTCGGGAATATGGATATATTCACGAATATGCCGATCCTGAAGCAGGCCATGACATCCTACTGGGTGTCTCGGCTGTTGGAAAAGAGTGAAACTGAACCTGATGCTTAGAGAGAGATGGCTGCTGGCACAACAAAAGAAATGGAGGATATACGTTCCAGCGACGAGAGGGAATCCTGCTTTCTTACTCATTATTGGATAATCCTTAGGAGTGCCAACCATTTCCCTCGCACCCTGCCAGGGCAAACGCATTTGAAAACCCAGGGGCAGAATTAGATGTATAGAATTCAGTATCAATAGCTTATTTAAATTATT
>CANRLM010000020.1 GCA_947631435.1 uncultured Akkermansia sp. | reverse complement strand
CCGCCGTCTTCCCTTTCTTGCTCTTAATGGTGGCATCCGCGCCTTTTGCTACGAGCCAGCAGACGGCGAGTTTGTTGCCCTGCGCGGCGGCGTGCATGAGGGCGGTCTGCCCGAGCTTGTCCGCGGCGTTCACGTTGCCGCCCTTTTCAATCGCCTTGAGCTTTTGGAGCAGAGCGGCCGCCTTCTTCTGCTCCTTGCTGAGCTTGGCGCCTTTCGCGTGCTTCCCCGTACCCGCCGGGAAGAGGAGCTCCACTCCCTGTTGCGGCTCGTCTTGCGTTGTAGCCTCTTCCGCCGCTCCTGTCGCTCCAGCGAGGATCAGCACACAGGTCAGGGCGAGGATTATAAAACGCTTACAATAAGCTAATAATGAAAACGGGGGGGGTAGGAAGGGATGGGGTCATAACAGAATGTTTTAAAGACAAAGGGAGTCTATCAGCTTTTATCCTATCAAAGCAAGTGAAAAATTTCACGAACACGCGCGTTGCCTCAAAAATAAAGGGTTAATATCAACCACATGTCACTTAAGATGAGCAAATAAGCGAGAACAGAGTTGCTTTTTGTCCGGAGAGAAAATTTGACTCGCTGTTTTCCCGGTACAAGAAACGAGGATTATAATCTCCGGTTATGAGAGTTGAAAGGGTGCGTATCCGGCTGTAGGACGGTAAGAGGGAGACACGCCGGATCAGTTGAACACTTAAGAGGCAGGGGGAGACAAAACGTGAGGCTGTGTATAGCCGGGAAATATTTTCTATGTCCCAATCATTTTCAGTTTTTTTTGCATTTCCATCCGCTTTCATGGAGGGCTTGAGAGGAGACTTCACGAAATGTGAAAATATGTGTAGGTCGTCAAATTTGAAGCGGCCATTTTTGTTATGTGTGTCCCACAAAAAGAAATCCTGGATCGGGGATAAAAAACTTCCGGACGAGGAGACGCTTGAAAATTAAGAGGAGATTGAGGATTCAACAGGCTAAGAATAAAATCATTGTGAAGCTTCTCTACTATTTTAAGCGCGGCAAAATCAAGGGCAAATGTGCGTGCGTAGAGAGGGAAGTAGACACCCTCCCTCAGGTAAAATAGCTCCGGGGCGCATCGTAGAAGGGGATGAAAGCTCGTGGGGAAAAAGTTGTGGGGGCAGCGTGCTTTTTCATAATTTCCTCACTTTTCTCTTGAAATAACCGGCAGGAATGCTACCATGAGGGCCTATGAACAAGACTCAACTTGTAGAGAAAATTCAGGCAAAGCTTGGTAAAGGCGCTACTAAAAAGTGCGCTGAAGCCGCTCTGGGTGCTGTATTGGATTCTATTGCCGCTGCTGTAAAGGGTGGCGACAAGGTTCAGCTGATTGGGTTTGGCACGTTCGAGATGAAGACTCGTTCCGCTCGTACTGGGCGCAATCCTCAAACCGGCGCCACCATGAAGATTGCTGCTTCCACCACGCTTGCCTTCAAACCCTCCTCTGTCTTCAAGAAGAAGGGTGGTAAGAAGGTTGCCAAGAAGAAGTAATCTCTCTCCTGATTGTTCTTTCAGAGGGTGCTCCTCCTGCACGGGGGGCACCCTTTTTGAATTTTACAAGGGTACAGGCGAGATCGGACGACTGTCATTCCACTATTTTGTGAGAGGAAGAGAAGGTGGCGGCTAACAGTGATGGCGCCGTGCGGAATTTTGCGGCACAATAAGTGCATGAATCCTCGAATAGCCGACGCATTAAATGAGCAGATGAACAGGGTATTCAATGCCGCTTTCCTTTACCTTGCCTGCTCTGTTGATCTGAAGGAATACGGAATGAGCGGAGCGGGACATTGGATGAGAATGCACTATCACTCAGAATGTGCCCACGCGCTGGGGTTGCTTGATTACATGGGGCAGCGTCGTGTGGCGGCAAAAATGCCGAACATTACTCCGACCAAATACACATGGGAGAGTCCGACTGACCTCTTCCGTCTCGCTAAGGAACACGAAAAAGTCGTCACAAATGCCCTTGATAATCTTATCGCCCTCTGCCGGGAAGAAAGAGACTTCGCTACTGAGCAACAACTGCTCTCCGTGGTGCATCGACGGGTGCAAATTGAGGACATCATGGACGAAATCCTGAGAGACCTACTGCGATGCGGGAAGGATTCGTGCGCCTTGCTGCAACTGGACGAAAAAATTGGGCGAAGTGCGGGACAAGTCATACCGCAGCTATTTCCGCAAAATCAATCAGTCGTTGCGAGAAACGGCTCTGTTTTATTCGGGTGACATAAAACTTGCGACGGTGGGGATTTTGAGCTATACTCGCACCTGCATTTGAATGGCCGAGAGTAGCTCCATAACGCCCATGATGGATCAGTACCTGCGCATGAAGCAGCGACTGCCCGAGGACGTTTGGCTATTTTTCCGTTTGGGCGATTTTTACGAGATGTTTTTTGACGATGCTCTGGCATGTTCCCAGGCGCTTGGGCTCACTCTGACCAAACGGCAGAGCATTCCGATGTGCGGAGTACCGTACCATGCAGCAGAGAGCTACATCAGCAAGATTGTGAAGATGGGTAAGCGAGTGGCCATTGCAGAGCAGATGACCGCACCGACACCCGGACGCCTTGTGGAGCGGGAGATTACTCGTATCATTTCGGCCGGAACATTGGCGGATATGAACCTGCTGAATGAGGCGGAGCACAACTACATTGCCGCTTGTTATCGCGAGAAAAAAACGTGGGGGTTGGCATGTGTGGACCACAGCACAGGTGACTTCAACGTGGCAGATTTTGAGAACTACGAGGACATGGCCGAAGAGCTGGAGCGCCTCCGCCCCACAGAGCTGCTTGTGAGCGACGAACAGGCAGAGGAGTTTTCTTCTCTACCAGTGACCCAAAAATACGACGCTTATGCGTTTTTACCCGCTCTTGCACGCAGCAGCCTGGAAAACCAATTTCGCGTGCATTCGCTGGAAGGTTTTGGCTGCACTCATCTCACTGCAGCGTTGAGTTGTGCCGCTGCGATCCTTCATTATCTCAAAAATCAATTGAGACGCAGTACGGAACATTTGTGTCGTCTCTCTCTGCTGCCCACCAAGCGTATCGTGTTTATCGACACAGCGAGTCGGAGGAACCTCGACCTCGTGGAGTCTCGTAGTGGGGTAAAAAACACGCTATTGGGAGTGTTGGACAACACTTGCACCCCGATGGGGGCAAGACTATTGCGCGAATGGGTGCTTCATCCCACGTGCGATCTCGTTGAGCTGTGCCGGCGGCAGGATATCGTCGCTGCGATGGTGTCGGATACTTTTTTGATGAACAAGTTGGGGGAGGAACTCAGGGGGGTGCGCGATATCGAGCGCTTGTCATCGCGTCTTTCCCAGGGGACAGGCAATGCGCGGGATCTATTGGGACTTTCTCTTTCCCTGCAACGTCTGCCGAAAGTGGCGGAGCATGTGGCAACATTGCGACAGCAGGAGGAGAAAATTGGGGAACTTGCAGAAAAAATTGGTGATTTTTCGGAATTGACTGACCTGCTCACCCGGGCACTTGTGGATGAACCACCGATCACTATCAAAGAAGGGGGGATGATTCGTGAGGGGTACGACGCACAGTTGGACGAGTTGCGAAAGGCGTCGCACCACGGCAAGGTGTGGCTGACAGAGATGGAAGCTCGCGAGCGGAAAGCCACGGGAATTGATTCGCTCAAGATTCGTTTCAATAACGTATTTGGTTACTATATAGAGGTGACCAAGGCCCATTATTCCAAGGTTCCGGAACACTACCATCGGAAACAAACCCTCGCAAATGCCGAACGTTATGTGACCGACGAACTCAAGAAAATGGAGAGCACTATTCTCGGGGCCGACGAACGTTCGCACCAGTTGGAATACGAGATTTTTGGTCGCCTGAGGGAGGCTGTCGGCGAAAAGTTAGAACAGATCCAGCGGAGTTCCTCCGCTTTGGCAGAGCTGGATACGCTGCTTGGACTTGCTGAAACAGCCCATCGCTACCGCTATTGCCGCCCTGTGCTGGATAACTCTCGTGACTTGCATATTGTGAACGGTCGTCACCCTGTTATCGAGCGTGTGCAGCAGGAGGACTCCTTTGTGCCGAATGACACGGAGATGGGGGTGGAACAAAATCGAATTATCTTGCTTACCGGGCCGAACATGGCAGGGAAATCCACCTACATTCGTCAGGTGGCTCTCATTGTGCTGATGGCTCAAATGGGTGGCTATGTGCCAGCGGAGGAGGCACGTATAGGGGTTGTGGATCGTATTTTCTGCCGTGTAGGGGCCAGTGATGATCTGGCCAGCGGACGTTCCACATTCATGGTAGAGATGAGCGAAACCGCGCTCATCCTTAACAACGCCGGGGAGCGATCTTTGGTGGTGCTTGATGAGATAGGCCGCGGGACGGCGACTTACGATGGTCTCTCCATTGCCTGGGCTGTGGCGGAACATTTGCACGATGTCATTGGCGCACGCACGCTTTTCGCCACTCATTATCACGAGATGGTGGATTTACAGAATACGCATCCTGCCATTGGTAACTGGCACGTAGAAGTACGCGAATGGCGAGATGAAATCATCTTTTTGCGCAAGGTTTTACCCGGTCCGGCGGATAAATCTTACGGCATCCAGGTGGCTCGCCTTGCCGGATTGCCCACGAGCATTATTGAACGAGCTAAACACATTCTGACTCACCTTGAGATGAGCGCCGGTATGCGCGAATCGAAACTTGATGCTGCTGCGGGAAAATCCACTTCTCCCGCGACGAAGAGACGACGCCCGCGCGAAGAAGTTTCTACCGACAATCTCCCAACACCCAATCCCCCCGGAGATATGACGCAGCTCGACCTCTTTGCTGACCTTGATCCCGGGATATGAAGCTTCCGTGAGGTTTGGTTCCGCTACGCATTCCCGGACAGGATGAATGCGGCGCAGTGCAGGGGACGTAACTACCGGTTCTTTATGTTCAAAGAGCGACTAAAATCAGCCGCCTACAGAGGTCCCTTCGAAGCTCTGCGATTTCGTTCGAGTGTACCTGTTAAATTTTCGGGGACTTGACAGGATAGGGGACGTGTGGCAGAATGGAAGCTCGAGGTTATGCTGCTGCCAATCACTCAGTACGGAGATCCGATTTTGAGGGTACCATGTGCGCCGGTGGAGCACGTTGATTTGGAGATGAACACTCTTGGAGTCAACATGCTTGAGACTATGTATGCGGCTGAGGGAATAGGTTTGGCTGCACCACAGGTTGGTCTGAGTATCCGTATGGTTGTTATCGATATTCCTGAGGATGAAGAGGAGGAAATGAGTATGGTCACAGTAAATGGAGAGCAGAGGGCGATGCGCGATATCATGCCTCTCGTTTTCATAAATCCGGAATTGGAACCCTACGGTAAACAGGGACTTTGCACGGAAGGGTGTCTGAGTGTGCGGGGCATTCGCTCGCAGGTGATGCGGCCGGAGCGTGTCCGGGCGAAGCTCACCAGGCTGGATGGCACTGTGTTAGAAATTGATTGCGGAGGTTTGTTGGCGAGATGTTTGCAGCATGAATGCGACCACCTGGAGGGACGCCTCTTCACGGACCGAGTCTCCAGTGCGGCAAGAGTAACCCTTACCAAGCGGCTCAAGAACCTGTTGCACAGGGGGCAGTGATGTTTTTTGCTTGTCGTTAGAGGCTGGCGACGAACGCTTGCAACATGGCAGCATATACTGAGCAGCGCGAAATTTTTACACGCTTTCCCGGTCTGGCATGGCGAAGAGCTCGCATCGTACGCAGACCCAAAAGGGCAGGTAGCATACTCGCGAAGCGTACGCGGAAGCTGCCCAGTCGTTCGGAGTAGTCCAGGCCGTCCCGTAGGTAACGCTCCGCGCGGTTCATCCATGCTTCCCGGTCGCTGCAAAGGTAGATGCGCCCCCTTCCTGCATCTTCCTCATGGTCGCGCAAGATATTCACCAACTGCAGCCCGCAGCCGTACCGAACTCCTGCTTCCTCCAACAAATCCCGTTGCTCCAGAGGAGCGAATTTTTCTCCCATAGTGAGGAACCCCAGGCGCGTCCAGAAGCGTCCCACACATCCTGCTACGCGGTAGAGATACAGCCGAGTTTGTTCGTCGGAAAGCACGCAGTTATGCTCTTCGAAGAAAGAGAGATCCCAGAGCTGCCCATCGGTAATGACTGAGAGTACGCCTCGCACAAGTTCAGCTTGGTCAGAGGGCAGATTTTTCAATTCTTCCAACGCCTCGTCAAAACGCGCGAGCAATTCAGCCTCTGCCTGGGTGTCTGCAGCCTCACAAAATTCCGCGGATAGCGGTTTCCAAGGTGCGCCTGCTATCGCTTCGCGCATGCGTTTGAGTACCTCCTGTTTCCGTGCAGGCGACACATGTGCCGCGTCTGCTACGCTATCCGTTGCTCTTGCCAGCAAGTAGGCTGTGCCGATAGCAGCTCGCATTTGTCGAGGTAACCAGGCGATGGAAAGGTAAAAGGAGCGAGACACCGCTCGCAGGAGATTTAGTGTGTCCTGCATGGGCCTCATCATAGCACGATTCGCCTCTCTCTTGCAAGGATGGTTTGCGTCGCCGGTGCAATCACTTTTGAAGACGCGATTGCTTTGCAGAAAATGCAGCTTACAGGGAACAAGATACGCTTTTCCCGGGAGATTTGTGCGCGCTTCTCATGTGGAGATACGGAGGCGACATCATTTTACATGGCGAGGAATACTCTCATCCGTGTGTGTGGGGGGGGGGGTGCAATCAATATTCCTTGTGCGAAAGAATCCACGCTCCAAGCAGTAAATGCAGCAGCATGTAGCCCGCGGCTATGAGGCTCAACTCGCCCACTAACTGTGCGCTCATTCCTGAAATCGCTTCGGAGTTTTCGGAAAGACTGAACAGACTAAAATCCGGTAACATGAGAGAAAATATGTGCTCTGACCACTGCAATCCCGTACTCGTTGTGCTTCCCCAGCCACTGACAGATCGGATCAACTCGAAGAGCTGTTCGCGGAACGAGCCGATAAAATATCCTCCAAGAGCAAACACCATGCTCACCAGCGTTCCGCTCGTAAAGCAGGAAATCACCAGCGTGAACGTCGTCAAGACGGCATAAGCAAAAAAGGATATCAGTAAATTCCACTGTGATGCCGCAGCACTACTCGTTTCCGCCACTTGCTGCAGATAAGGCAACATCTCCTGCTCGCTAAGATTCCGCATCGCCAATGTTTCCTGCAGCTGGCGCGTAATTTCTGCCCCCCGCAGCTGCAGTAGACCCACCATCAGGCCGTCCATAACCAGCAGCATCACTCCCAGCACCCCGAGCACCCCCAGTGCCTTCCCCGTCAAATAATCAAATCTCGGAACAGGCTTGCTCAGTATCGTGTACAGAATGCGATCCTCGCTGTCTCGTGGCAGTAGAAGGGAAGTCGCCGCCACACAAAACAGCATACTAAAGAGACGCATACATCCCATTGCTACATCCCGTATCAATTGCAGCTCTCCGAGTCCCTGGTACTCGATGCCCAAGTTCTGTTGATACGGGATAAACTGCAGGCTCAAAAAACCTAACGCAAAAACAGCCAGCACCGCAAATGTCCTCATTCTCACCAGCTGTGTGAACGTCACCCCGGCCACGGCACCCACTCGCCCGGGCATTTTCACGGCATACGATACGAACGCGAGCATGACCGTTTACTCACTTCCGCGGTGCCTGCTCCCCCTCGTCAATAAGTCGCCAAAACGATCGTGACGCTCCGAGGCGCTGATCCTCTGTGCCATTGCCCATCCCGGAACGGAACAAGAAATCCTTGAGCGAATTTGTATGTAACACTCGTTGAACAATTACAGCACCGTTCTCCATTGTAAAGTAAATCCGATAATCCCCGGAGCGGAAGCGGTAAATTTTGCGTCCCTGCCTCTCCACAATCCCAAACGGTGCATTTGAATCGCTTCCCTCATGGAGCATATCGTCTTCCACACGGAAACTATTGACGAGCTCAAGCTGCTGCAGCGTTGGTATCGCTGAGATCTCCCTGGCGCTAATTTCGTTGAAGATGATCTGGTGCACGACCGTATTCTATCACCGCAACCGCCATTCCCGCAAGCCCAAATACAGCACAATCCCGTGCAATGACTCAAAAATAAATTCACAGAACAGGTATACGAGACGGAGAAAAGTTTTTCCTGAAGGGTCGATTCCTCACGAATAGTGGCGAAACCTCTTCAAAAAGGCCGTTTCTCTGAGTGAGTGTTTGTTTTAAGACTCCGGGTGTCATGAGGCAATGCGAGAGTGAAAAATCCTCTCTCTTCCTATGAAAAAGGCTTGCGTTAGTTACGTTCGTCGTGTATACTCGCCCGCACACAGTGGAGACGCTGGACGTTTGCTCGGTTGGCGGAATTGGTAGACGCGTTAGACTAAGGATCTAATGGAGAAATCCGTGGGGGTTCGAGTCCCCCATCGAGTAGCTCAAGTCCGACTGCATGAGGGCGGTCGGACTTGATTTTTCTATGAGGCTTTATGACGCAGTTGTAAGCGATTATCAGTGATTTCTGAAAACTTTACGACTCTACTCCATGGCTTATGAATGACACTCCCCCAGCCTTTTGGGATACGGATGCCAGATTTTCTTCCTCCTTAGCTTCTCTCCATGGAACTGATGGGAAAACAGCGCAGTATGAAGTTGCCGGAGAGTGGCGGAGTGGGTCAAAAAAGGGGGGGGGCGGCGGCGGAACGTGGGATTCACGCTACACTTTACGAGAAGGAGTTTCTCACGCATCCACTACGCCTTCGGCGGAAGGGAGAGTTACGACGCATTGGTAACTTCGGCGTGGTGCATTGATTGATAATGGATATCGGAGTACGAGATAGGCAGTCGAATATGAAGTGGAGATTGGGTTCAAACAGAGGAGAAGCAATAGGCAACCCGAGTTGTAGCCTGTGGAAGTATAGTAGGTGGTGGGGCATTTTTATTTCGAGTTTGCTTGTGAGTACATGGGGTCAGTTGTGTGCACTTGAATCGGCAGGAGTGAGTCGAGTGGAACAATGTGATGAAAGTAAGGTGGAATTTTCTAACAAGCTCTTCAGAGCGTCTTTTGAAAAGGGAAAGGAGGGAGGAATTATCTTCGGAGGATTGACAGACGCGAAAACCGGAAAGCCCCTCGTTGAAGGAGGAACTGAGATACTTCAAATGCGGACTGCACGGGGGGACTGTGTCAGCAGTGCAGATATGGCGCTTCGGACATGGAATATCGAAGATTTACCCGCGCAGGCAAAGGCAGTTCGCGCGTCCGAACGGGTTCCCGGTAAGGCTCTACATGCCGTGTTGCGCTCCGGGGATGGTCGTTATGAGGTAGATTGGCGAGCCGTGTTACGGAATGGTTCTCACTATCTGCGTCAAGAGTTTGTGATTACAGCTTTGGATGACACAGAGTTTACTTCATTCGTGCCGTTGAACTACGTTTTTTCACCGGAGGCGGGGGAGCCGAGCGTGTCCGGCAACACAACGCACGGCAATTTGGTGGTGAGCGATCGTCTCTTTACCGGACTTGAGACCCCCATGTCCAAAATGAGTGCCGGAGTGGATCTTCGCGGAACATCAGGAGGAGAAAGCTCTCCGACGCAATGGACGGCGGAGGGATTTCAGGATACCTTTGAGCAGGATGTGCCTCCGGAGGTGAGAGAGTTGGAGCCGGAGCTGTGTCGCGAGATGGATGGACCGGTGGTGAAGTACGTGAAGGTGGGCGGAGGTGTTGTTCATTTTGACAAAGGAGGAGATTGCAAGGTGCAATTTACATGGACATCCGGTAGTCACAAGTTGAACATCGTCGGAGTGAGCCTGAACGATGCTTCAGGCAAGCGAATTGCCTGCGATGCACACAGAGGGAGCGCCGGAGAGAAAAGTGTCGACGCTATCTACAGTGTGCAAGTGCCCGCAGCCGGGGAATACAGGCTGCAGTACTGGGTGGAATCAAAAACGGAGACGATCACCTCCCAAGGTGAGGTAACATTTTCTCTGCCACAGAAAAAGAGAGATTCCAATGCGACGGGTAGTGATGGTTCGGGTGCTATGGTGCGCGGAGAATGGGAGAGAAAGGCCAAGTTGGAGCGAGGGAAAAGCTGGTATGTTTCCAGTGTCATCGGTTTGCTGGAGAAGGGACAGGAGCGGAGATCATTCTTGTGTTACAGCGAGAGGGAACGGGCTGTGCCTTACCGGGTGTTAGTCCATTACAATGATTGGTATGAAGTGGGGATTACGCGTCATGACAACAATGATCCTCTGAAACGGACAACGGATTTGATTTGGCGTGACATCCTGACTCAATGGAAAAAAGAATTATTCGACAAGAGGAAGACATATATTGATGCCTTTGTCATCGATGATGGGTGGGATGAATTCGACAGTTTGTGGGAGTTCCATGCCGGATTCCCACGCGGTTTTTCCTCGATTAACCGTTCGGCAGCGAAGATGAAGGCGGGTATCGGCACATGGTTGGGACCGGTGGGTGGTTACGGACACTCTAAGGAGATGCGCCTAGCCAATTGGAATAAGAAACATCCGCATAATCAAATTCGGAATTTTAAACTCTCTAACCGTGAGTATTTTGAAGCGTTTGTGGAACGTTGTAGTGAGATGATCAAGAGTTACGACATGCGTTATTTCAAATTTGACGGCATCTCCACAAAATTCCACGCCAAAGGGCCGGCCGACCTTGAGGATGCCGAGGGGATTATATCTGTTGTCGACGAGTTGCGTAAAAGAAGGCCGGATATTTTCATCAACGCGACGGTGGGAACATGGGCAAGCCCATTTTGGTTCCATTATGTGGATTCCGTGTGGAGGCAGGAAAATGATTTTGGGCAGGCGGGCGATGCAGGGGATGCCCGCGATCGTTGGATTACCTACCGCGATCGGCTCGTGTACGAGGTGTTTGTGCAGGGAGCCCCGCTTTTCCCGATCAACTGCCTCATGACGCACGGCACTATCATTACCCGAAACGGACCTCCGAATGTTATGAGCAAGGAACCCGCAAATTGCGTGAAGGAAATGCGCGCTGCATTCGGTTGTGGTTCGGGGTTGCAGGAGGTGTATGCCGATGCGGATTTGTTGAATCAGGAAGGTGGCAAGCTTTGGGATGAACTGGCGAGTTGTATAGGTTGGATTCGGCGCAATGCTGATGTGCTTGAGGATGTGCATTGGGTGGGAGGTAACCCCTGGGATGGGAGCGAGGGAGATGTGTATGGTTGGGCCGCATGGAACCCGAGGAAATGTACGCTCACCTTGCGCAACTCGGATGATACGGCAAAAACCCTGCGCGCATCTCTTCGTGAAATTTTTGAAATCCCGGAGAAGAAGAAGGGTACGGTAAAGTTGTCGAGTTCGTTTTCCGACCAACGCACATTGTCTGCTTTGATGGACAGGGAGGTAAACATAGACGCCCCCCTGGAGATTACGCTGGAGCCTCTGGAGGTGATTGTGATGGAAGGCATTTGCAAAGGAATGGGCAGCGCTGCCGGCAGTAAAAAGAAGAGCAAGAGGAGGAAGAGCGGTGGTTGATATGATGCTTCAGGCGCTGGTATCCACGCTGCCCGTTTACGTTTTCTTTGCTATCGGGTTCTGGCTGCGTGCGAAGGGTGCGCTGCGTCCGGAGGATGACAGACCCCTGCTTCAACTCGCGATGGATGTGGCGTATCCTTGCCTCATATTCTACAGCATTATGCGCTACATGGCGCTCGAGGCGGATCCTCGGATTGCCGGCATTGGGTTCTCGTTGCAAGCGGCGGCATGCGGTTTTGCAGAGATGGCGATCGGGGTGGCGGCGGCCTGGCTCGTGGCGCGGGCGCTTCGCTTGCGTATCGGATCCGGGCTGCGCACGTTTACTCTTACGGCAGGTATGCAGAATTATGCCTACTTTGTGATCCCTATTGTGCAGATGCTTTTCAGCGCAAGCGGGGATCCGACCTTGGGCGTTCTCTTTATCCACAATGTCGGTTGTGAGGTGTTCGTGTGGAGTCTCGGGGTGATTCTTATGCAGGGAAATATCCGTGCGTTGGATATGGGCGTTTTCCTGCGCGGTCCCCTGCTGGCCGTCGTCGTGTCAGTTCTTCTGGCGTGGACGGGTTGGGGAAGTTATGTCGCGCAGCCGCCGGTGATGAAGGCGGCTGAAATGATCGGCGCCATTGCCACGCCGGTGAGTCTCATTCTCTTCGGATGCTTTATGCGGGACATGCTTGCATCTTTTGTCTGGCAGCCACGCATGTTGCTCAGCGGTGTGGCTGCGCGCTTGCTCATTACACCGTCGCTTATCTTATTGCTGGCGTGGCTGCTGCCGGTAGATCCCCTCATCAAGCGCATTATGGTGATTCAGAGCGCGATCCCAAGCGGAGTAATTCCCGTGATGCTTGCCAAGCGTTTTGGCGGGCGCCCGGAGGTTGGCACGCAGGTTCTTCTCTCCACGACGCTTTGTTCCTTCCTTACCCTCCCTGTTTGGCTCGCTATAGGTAACGCCTTTGTTGTCAACATCTTCAGCTTTTGAGAATCCAGGGCGAGAGGTGATTGATACACCTCATGCTGTTTTTCTACTGAGGCGCAGAACGGGCGTACTCAATCAGGCAGATCAGCTCATTCAGCCATACTTTGGCAGCTCGTGAGAGAGGACGAGATTTGAGCCATGCGAGGTGCAGCGAAGCTGTTAGCAGCGGAGAGAGAGGACGAAATACGAAAGGGCTCCCCTCAGCAATGCTGACAATGCCGCTCAGTGTGATGGCATAGCCCATGCCTTGCTGCACGAGGTGCGAGAGGTTGTAGAGCAAGTTGCCGCGCGCCACAATGTTCTGTTCGGAAATGTCGCTTCCCATCCATTCGGAGAGCAGATTCTCAACCTGCGACTGGGAAGAAATGATCAAGGGCTTGCCACGCAGCATAGCGGGGGTGATGCGCGATTTTTTCGCCAGCGCGGCATCGGTTCGCATCAATACACCCCACGTGTCTTTTGCTGGCAAAGACAATATGTCGTAACGGCTCACATCCATGGGAGCAATGAAGAGGGCGAAATCCAGCAATCCGCGCTCCAGCCGTTCTGCAACGTCATTGCCGTTTCCGCTGAAAAGGCGAAAGCGCACGCCGTGGTGCTTTTCGTGCACCCTTTTTGCCGCCGCGGCAAGAAGGGAAAAAGCCGGAGTTTCTCCGCCGCCGATGGAGATGTCTCCCGCCGGATCGGTGTCATCTGCGCGAAATTCCCGACGTGTCGCATCCGCGAGGGACACAATCTCCTCCGCCCGCTGGCGGAAATACACGCCGCTTTTTGTGAGTGTAGTCGCCCGGCTGCCGCGTCGGAAAAGCTGTGTGCCGAGTTCTTCCTCCAGGTCTATGATCTGGCGTGAAAGAGTAGGTTGCGTGAGGTGCAATGCGGCCGCAGCACGGCTCACCGATCCTTCCCTGGCGACGGACAAAAAGTAACGAAGGACGCGAAGTTCCATGCAAGAATCATACCATGCTTATGAAGCATAATGCAATATAAAATAAAAGTATTTGCTATATGATGTCCATTGGAGTAGCATAGAGACAAAGAAAGGTTTTCCGCACATGAAAGCAGCCCTTCTCATTTTTTGTGCAGCGAGTTTTCTGCTGCCGCTTCACGCTAATCCAAAACTCACCATGAATGCTATTGCCAACGATACCCGTGTTTTCCGCATTGATCCTGCCATTTCAGCGAAAGATGTGCGCTTCTCCAACCGTTTCGGCATCGAGCTTGCCGGTCACCTCTATTTGCCGAAGGATTTTGACGCCACGAAGAA
Source organism: uncultured Akkermansia sp. (assembly GCA_947631435.1). Taxonomy (GTDB): domain Bacteria; phylum Verrucomicrobiota; class Verrucomicrobiia; order Verrucomicrobiales; family Akkermansiaceae; genus Akkermansia. Next base: position 23,582 of record CANRLM010000020.1, on the reverse strand, counting down.
ATACGCAGCCATTGCGGTGTGTGGGCCTTTCGGTGCGGTGAAGGAGCAGGCCTCGGGTCTGTATGCGCAGGAACTCGCATCCCGTGGTTTCGTGGCGGTTGCATTTGATCCATCCTACACCGGCGAGAGTTCCGGAACGCCGCGTTATGTAAACTCTCCGGATATCAACACTGAAGACTTTTGCGCCGCCGTCGATTTCCTTTCCCTGCTTCCCTTTGTGGATGCGGAGAAGGTCGGCATCGTCGGTATTTGCGGCTGGGGCGGCATGGCGCTGAACGCCGCCGCCATCGATCCACGCATCCGTGCCACGGTGGCTTCCACCATGTATGATATGCACCGCGTGACCGCCAATGGCTATTTCGATAGCGCGGATTCCGCTGAGGCGCGTGATGCCATGCGCAAGGGTCTGGCTGCCCAGCGACTGAAGGATGCCCAGCTTCCCGCTCCGGAAACTGCCGGGGGTGTCCCGGATGCGCTGCCGGAAGACGCTCCGCAGTTCGTTAAGGATTATTTCGCCTACTACAAGACCAAACGCGGCTACCATCCCCGTTCGCTTAACTCCAATGCCGGCTGGAACAAGACTGCCGCTCTTTCCCTCTTGAACACACCGCTGCTCGCCTACGCCGATGAAATTCGCAACGCCGTCCTCATTATCCACGGCGAGAAGGCGCACTCCCGCTACTTCAGCGAGGCGGCCTTTTCCAAGCTCAAAGGAGAGAACAAGGAGCTTCTCATCGTACCCGGCGCCTCCCACACCGATCTCTACGACAACTTCGACAAGATCCCGTTCGATAAGATCGACTCCTTCTTCCGTTTGTACCTCAGGTGACTCCTGCTTACCTCATCCAATGAATTCGTAGGTGGAGAAGATCTCGTTTTCGGGGCTGCGCAGGCGCATGAAGCAGTGGGTGGAGGAAACATCCGCTCGTTCGATGATGAAGGCGACGCCCGGTTTTGCCTGTGCCTTGTATTCCACGCGCATGCGGCGGAGAGGAAATTCGATGCAGGCAGCCGTCATATCGAAGGCTCTGCCTGCGTTGAGGTGTTTATTGGAATCCATGTAGCCGGGGACGACGCGATCGCGACGAATTTCCGAGAAGGTGAGCTCTGAGGGAATGGCGATTTTGCGGGGAAGATACTCCATGGGCAGCGGTGCGCAATCCACGATATCTTCATAGTATTCCGCAGGGATAACGTAGGGCTTGCCGGAAGCTCGATCCACGAAAGCTCCGATGACGTAGCTGATGGCGCAGAGGTCGCCGGAGGCATCACGGATGGTGGTATTGCGCAAACCGTAGAATCCCTTGCAGCCGTGGATGCCGGTCCAAATTTCAATACGCTCTTTGTAAGCGGGCATGCGGAAGAAGTCGATCTGTCGGGAGGCAATGAAGATGCCGATATTGTGAGCGTTCAGGAGGTCGTTGAATTTTTTCTCACTTTCGTATTGAAAGGTGCTGCAGTTTTGCATCAGCATCGCAACCGCCCCCGGTTTGAGACGGCCATCTCCGCCGATGTCACTGAGCGTGACGGTATGTTGCATGGAATACATAATTGAGAGTCCTTTCTGAGTGAAGATGTATTTGTTATTCACTTTACGGCGCCGATACCGCGCAAAATGCCAATCATTCCCTCGGCGGCAACGTCGTTTGTGATTTTTCCCGCTGCGTTGAAGGTGTAGAAGTTCATGATGGAGCAGGAGATTTTCCTGCCGGTGGGAGGAACACCGAGAAATTCGCCGTCGTGCGTACCGGTCAGTTGCCAGCGTACGGCAACGACGTTTCCCTCTGCCACCATTTCCTCAAGCCTCCACTGCACATCTGAGAATCCTCCTCGCATCCATTTCACAACGGAAAGATACCCCTTTCCTCCGTAGAGAGGCTCCGGAGAAGCGGGAGTGTAAAAAGCCGCGTCTGGGGCCACCAATTCCTCGCTCAGCGCTTCATCATCGGTATTGATCATGCGTTCAAATTTTTGCATAGCGAGTTTATTGCGTCTGACCGGGAAGCGGGAAAAGCAGTACCAGAACGCGAGAAGTCCGCATGCAAAGATGACGAGAGCGATATTCATAGGAGGATTACGGGAATTGACCGGCGGCATTTTATCATAGATTTCTGATTTTGAAAAGAGCGCGTTTTCTTGACATATGCGAAGGATTCGATAAAATGGCGCGCATGGACACGGTGCCCGTATCAGATAACCGCAAGGAACTCATTCACTTGGCTCTGAAAGAGGACTTCGGCAGTGGTGATGTGACTTCTCTCTACTTTGTGCCGCAGGAATTGAGGGCGCAGGCGCTGATGCGTCCACGGTCGCGCGGGGTGATTTCCGGCGTGGACGTGGCGGCGGATGTATTCCGCGCGGTGGATCCCTCGCTGCGTGTGGACGTGCAGCTGCGTGATGGAGATGAGGTTTCGCCGGATGCGGTGATCATGCTTATTGAAGGCTCGGCTCGTTCCATCCTGGGAGCGGAGCGGACGGCGCTGAACTTCATTCAACGTCTTTCAGGAATTGCAACGATGACCCGGCGGTATGTGCAGGCGATCGCGCACACGCACTGCAAACTGCTGGATACGCGGAAGACCACGCCCGGCTACAGGTTGTTGGAGAAGGCTGCGGTGGTGCATGGAGGTGGAACAAACCACCGGCTTGGCTTGTATGACCGAGCCATGGTGAAAGATAATCATCTCATGACCAATGGCAATAGTGAACACCTGCAAGCCTGCATCCGACGCTTGAAAGCAGAGCGCCCGGGGGTGGAGGTGGAGCTGGAGGCCGATAACCTGACACAGGTGGAAGCCTTCCTCAAGCTGGAGGGAGTGGATTACATCCTGCTGGACAATATGACCCCGGAGGATATGCGCCGTGCTGTGGAGATGCGCGGCGCCCATGCCAAACCGTACTTTGAAGCCAGCGGCGGACTCACACTTGCCACGGCGCCGGCAGCAGCTGAGAGTGGGGTAGATTACATGAGCTTCGGGTGCCTCACGCATTCTGTACCGTCGCTGGACATTGGGCTGGATTTCACCACGCTGCCGTAAGATGGAGCTTTCTGCCAGAGAAGCCCTGATCACGTTGAATCTCATACCGGGATTGGGGTCAGTGCGCGTTCAGGCGCTACTGGAGTTTTTCGGGACTGCTGAGTTGGTGCTCGCTGCCCCGCGCGAGATGTTGTCCCGCGTGCCGCACATCGGAGAAAAACTCGCCGGGGCCATTGCAGACTGGCGCCACTGCACCCAGGTACAAGCAGAGCTGGATTGCGCCGAGCAGCACGGGGTCACCATTACTACTTTCCTTGATGACACATACCCGAATGTCCTGCGCCGCATGTCTGATCCGCCCGTCGTGCTTTATTCGCTCGGCTCGTGGATGCAGGAGGATGAACGCCGCGCCGTCGCCGCGGTAGGCACTCGCATGGCTACGCCGTATGGGTTGAGTTGTGCGCGCAGTGTGTGCCGTGATCTGGCAGACCAGGCCGACTGCTGCATCATTTCCGGTCTCGCCCGTGGTATTGATACCGCTGCGCATCACGGGGCTCTCTCCGCACAGGGGCGCACTATCGCCGTGCTCGGTGGCGGCCTCTCTCAAATCTTTCCGCCGGAAAATGTGGAACTTGTAGAACGTATCATTCAGGGACATGGCGCGGTGGTCAGTGAATTCCCCATGAATATGCGTCCTACCCGCAATTCCTTCCCGCAACGCAACCGCATCGTCGCCGCTTGGAGCACGGCCACCCTCGTCGTAGAAGCCGGTGAGCGCAGCGGCGCTTTGCACACCGCCGGGCTTGCCGCTGAATACGGCAAAAGCGTCTTTGCCATCCCGGGGCAGATCGGCAGTGTTACTTCTCGTGGCTGTCATCGTCTCATTCGCGATGGAGCTATCCTCTGCACCGGTGCCGCCGATATCATTGCAGACATGGGCTGGGACGGCTCTCGACAGCGCACTCTTCCCCTCTTTGCAGGAGCAGCGATCTCCCCTTCGGACGAATCGCCCATCTTGTCCGCCATTGCCGCCGGACACTGCACCCTGGATGCTCTTTGCTCCGCTCTGGGGCTCAGCGCTGCAGAACTTACGCCCCAGCTCATGAGATTGCAAATTCAGCGCCGAATCATCCCTCTTCCCGGGGGTGTTTATGAACTCGTCTGACGCACATAGGGGCCATCTATACCCCGGAGATCAATCGGCGCCTATGTTTAGGAATGACAATGTATAGAACAATATATGGACAAAGACTTTAACTCACCTCAGTATGGCGATGTGGTGACATTCACATGCCTATTGTTTCCGCTAATAATTACTGCTATCGTGTTAATCCTGGGAGGCAACGGTGGTGTCGCTATAGCAGGAAGTATACTGTTGTTTGCCATTGTCATTTATCTGCCGATAGCAAGTCTTGTATTTGCTTGCATAAGGAAAAAATTGAAACGCGCTCATGCGTGCATTTTGTCAACATTTGTTGGCCTAATTGCTATTTGCATCACACTCAGCATCATAGCATACGGTTTAATGGGTCCCTCCATTGGGATATTGGAACCAGTATTGGGATTGCTAATTTTATGTGTACCGTACGTATTGTGTGTCGGCGTTTATTTAATTCTATTGAAGCATGCAAAAAAATAGATCCACACGCCCGGCAAGCAGGTAGTAGTGAGAGGAGCAAACAGAAGGATGAGGGAGGATGCAAGGAAGTAGAATAACAGTAGTCGCCATCGCTATAGCGTCAATGTTTGCTTGTATATGGAAATAAAATAGATGCCTTGGGAGGAGGCACCGTGAATGTGTCACCGAACAAGTCAATGCCGAAGCCTCGTTTTTTGAGGGACAGTGAGACTGTGCTTGTCAAAGGTGATGCACTGTGGTAGGATGCGCGCCGTTTGAAGGATGGCGCAGAAATTTGACATAAGGAGTTTGAATGCAGCGCAACGTGAGGCGGTGCGCACGTTGGAGGGGCCGGTGCTGATTCTGGCGGGAGCGGGGACGGGGAAGACGCGGACGGTGACTTGCCGTATCGCGCACATGTTGGAGAAAGGGGTAGATCCGGAGGGAATTCTGGCTCTCACTTTCACGAATAAAGCGGCGCGGGAGATGGCAGAGCGCGTGGCGGGATTGGTGAATGAGGAGCAGGCGAAGAAGATGACGGTGTGCACCTTCCATTCCCTTTGCGTCCGCATCTTGCGCAAGGAGATTGGGAAATTGGGCTACAAAGAAAACTTTTCGATTTTCACGGGCAGCGACCAGGCCGGGCTCATCAAGCGTCTGATCATGGAGTGCGGCGGGCGCAAAGAGAAACTGGAACCCAATCAGGTGATTGCCGTGTATTCGGCAGCGCGAAACCGAGGGCTCAGCTACAAAGAAATCGACGACAGTCTCATTGCGGCAGTGGCGGGGGCGTACCAGCGGGAGCTCAAAGCGCAGAATGCAGTAGATTTCGATGACCTGCTGATTCTCGCTGAGAGGGTTCTGCGCTGCTACCCGGATGTGCATGAACGCTGGCAGGAAAGGTTCAGCCACATCACTGTGGATGAGTTTCAGGACACCAATGCGCTGCAGATGAGCCTGCTGAGGCAGCTGGTAGGGCCGGCGCACAATGTGTGCGTCGTAGGAGATGACGACCAATCGATTTACGGTTGGCGCGGGGCGCAGATTTCAAATATCCTGGAATTCGAGAGCTTTTTCCCGAACCCAAAGGTGATCAAACTTGAGGAGAATTACCGCTGCACGCGGCAGGTTCTGGACTGTGCCAATGCGCTCATTCGTCACAACCTCGGACGACGTGATAAAACTCTGCGCACGACAAAGCAGGGGGAATTTCCGGTGCGTCTGGTGAGTTTGCCGGGGGCCGAGGAAGAAGCGGACTTCGTGGCGGAAGAGATTGAAGATATGCACCGCAGCAAACGCGAGGACTGGGACCATTTTGCGGTGCTGTTCCGGGCGAATGCACAGAGCCGACTGCTGGAGATGGCCCTGCGTGAGCGGCATGTTCCCTACCGCATGGTTGGAACACGCAGTTTCTTTGATCGCAGAGAGGTGAAGGATATTCTGAGCTATCTCCACGTGATGGCAAATCCTGCAGCAGATTTGCATCTGCTGCGTGTGCTCAATACCCCGCCGCGCGGCATCAGCGCCACCACGGCGGGGCTCATCATCGACACGAGTCGAGAGATTCATGAGAGTGTGTGGAATACTCTCCGGGACGAGCGTTTGTTGAAAGATTGCAGCGATCGTTCGCGCGCTGCTATAGAAGCCTTTGTTGAGCTGATAAAGCGCTACCGTTCCCGCTTTTCAGAAGAGAAAGGACATTATTCGGATATACTGCAGGATTTTTTGAGTGAAATTGGTTATGAGGAATATATTTCCCGCAACTGCAAAACCGACGAGGAGCGTCTGGCGCGCCAGGCGGCCATTCACGATCTGCAGGAAACCCTGCGCGAGTGGCGCCCTACCGGGGAGGGTGATCGACTCGGTGATTTGCTTGCCTCTATCAGCCTCGATGACGAAAAAGAGGAGGAAGATATCGAGAGCAAGAGAGGCGTTTGCCTCATTACCATGCATGCCGCTAAAGGTCTGGAGTTTCCGCATGTGTACATCGTGGGGGTAGAGAAGGGCATCCTGCCGCACACGCGCGCGGTGGATGAAGGGAATTTGGATGAGGAGCGACGTCTGCTCTACGTGGGAATCACTCGTGCGCAGGAGCAGCTCACGCTCACCTATTGCTCCAGGCGTATGCGCTACGGCAAGGAGGAAAAATGCGCGCCATCGGAGTTCCTGGAAGAGATTCCCAATGGCCTCTATGACTTTGTGGATTACGAGGAAATGATGGCTACTCCGCTTACCGAGGACGAGTGCCTTTCCTTCTTTGACAGCATCCGCGCCAAACTTGACGAAGAAGACGAGTGATTTTAACGAACTGCCGGCAGCACACGAACACAGGCCATGCCAGCAGCGGCTGCAGCGCGTAAGCCCGGCTCGGCATCTTCAAAAACCACACATTCGGCAGGAGGCACATTCATGCGCTCGGCTGCCTTCAGGAAAATATCCGGTGCAGGTTTGCCGTGGGGGACGTCCTCCGGGGTGACGATAATAGGGAAAAGTTCCTCCAGTTTTGCTGCGCGCAGTGTAGCAACGGCTCCCGGCATAAAACTGCCGGTGCCGATGGCGTAGGGTATCTTTTGCTCACGCAGGCGGTGCACAAGTTCTACCGTTTCAGGGATGATATCGAGTCCTTCTTCCTCCAGAAGTCTTGCATAATTTGCGCGTTTTTCTTCAGCCACAGCCGGGGGATCCATAGCGAGTCCGTGACATGAGTTGAGGTCCTTCACGATATCGGTTGCCGCCATTCCTCCGTGCGCCACAAATTCATCCCATTGAAAGACATCTGCCGGAGTACCGTGATTTTGCAAAGCCAGCCGCCAGGCCCGGTGGTGCAGGGGCATACTTTCCACCAGAGTTCCGTCCAAATCAAAGATATATCCCGCAAAAATTTTCCCCGGGAGGTTGATCCGTTTTGTCGCCACTGAGGAAGAAGGAATCATTGACCGAAGTAATCCACAAAGTTCTGCAGGTCGCTGTCCTTGCCAAAGAGCACGAGCACGTCCCCTTTCTGGAAGAGCATCGTGGGGTCCGGGGTGTCAATGACCGGCTGCTCCGGTTGCAGGATGACCCCATCTGCTGCAGATGCCTCAGAGGCTTTGCCTCGACGCACGGTGAGCAAGTTTAGTCTGTAGCGACTGCGTAGTTCGACTTCCATGAGGCTCTTGCCAATCCATGGATCCGGCAGGTTGATTTCCGCCAGTGAATGCGTGGCATCTATTTTTCGAAGGCGCATGAGTCCCTCGTTGACGAAGAGAGTGGCAAGTTGCTTGGCGGCGACATCTTCCACACGGAAAAGCTCGCTCACGCCGATGGCCTTCAGCACACGTCCCTGTAGCTCGTTCACACAGCGGGCGTATACGTGCTTCACGGTGGCAAGCTCTTTCAGCTGGGCAGCAATGAGCAGACTGCGCTCAAAGCTCTCTCCGACAGCGATGATGACACAGGTGTCGTCTCCGAGATCCAACTGGCGGAGCAGGCGAAGATCCGATGCATCACCGACGATAGAATAGGCGACAGAGTCTTTGAGCTCCGAGATGACGGATTCTCGCTCATCGATGATAGTGACCTCGAATCCACTCTGGGCGAGATAGAGGGCCAGGGCGCGTCCGAATTGACCGATGCCAATAATGACGAATTTCATGGTAGGGTATTAGTTGAGAGGGAGTCGTGTTTCCGGATAGCGGAAAGATTGCGGCGGTTTTGGGGTAATGAAGATGAGCATAAAAGTGAACATGCCCATGCGACCGAAGAGCATGTTGGCGATGATGATGATTTTGGAAACGGCGCCAAGCTCAGCGGGAGGGATGAGCGAATAGCCGGTGGTTGTGTATGCGCTGACTTCAAGGAAGAGCATGCGGATGATGCCATTCGGTCCCGTACCGATGCTCGGTTCAAGAAGAAGGAGAATCATCGTGGTCACGATGATCCAGAAGATAGAGAGCACGACCGTGGCCATCGCTCGTTCCACGGTGCTGCGAGCAATGCGTCGGGAGTGGAACTGCACATCCTGCTGGCCTCGTAGTACACGAATCACTTCAAGCACACAGAGCGCCACAACCGGCGCGAATACACCGCCGCCTGTGCCCGCCGGGTTGCCGCCCACGAACATGAGCAGGCAGAGATAAATCTGATACACCGGTCCGTAATCCGCGATGTTTGTGAGGTTGAATCCGGCGGAGCGCCCCACGGTGTTCCACATGCTTTCCCAGATGGAAACTCCCGTCTGCTGGGTATGCGAGGAGGGTTCGAGCAGACTGAGCAGCGCCAGCCCGACAAACCCCGCGAGCAGCACGATCCCGGTTATTCGAAAGACAAGCCACGAATGCGTGCTCCAGCGCAGGGTATTTTTGCGTCCCTGCAGTCGCCGTTTCAGGCGTGTGAGTCCTTCCAGATAGACGCCGAATCCCAGAGTGCCTGCGAGTACCAGCAAAAGCATGATGATCTGCGCGCCGTAGCCCTGAACGATTCCCTGCTGTGCCATGTTGTCGGGAAAGAGAGTGATGCCGGCGTTGCAGAAAGCAGAGACGGAGTGAAAAAAGGCGTAGAACCACAAATGATCCTGCGGGATGGAGGGATTCCCCTGCCATTGGTGGTGCAGCAGCACAGCGCCGATAAGTTCGATGCTCAGTGTCACAAACAATACGGCTCGTAACAGGTATGGAATGACGTGGACTCCTTCCTGATCCAGGATCACCGAGATGGCAGAGCTCTCCCGAGTGTTGAGACGTTTTCCCACCATAAGCAGCACAAGGTAGGTGAAGGTCATCACACCCATGGCCCCGATCTGGAAATCTGCCAGCACAACCAGTTTTCCGAGAGGTGTGAGTGATTCGGAGATGTCAATACTCATTAACCCCGTGATGGAAGTGGCGCTCGCGCAGGTGAAGAGCGCGTCGATGAACGAGATCGGCGTGCGAGAGGCTCCTGGTGTGAGCAGCACAAGTGTGCTGACGAGAACGAAGGCGACCATCGCTGTAAAGAAAATCACGGATGGAGACCAGTGACGTGCGTTTCCGTGGTGCAGCATGGCGCGGTGTTCTCGCACAAAGTTGATGGTATTCAGCACTGCAAAGAGCCCAATGAGCAGCACCAGCACTAACCCAATCCAGTACATTTGTTCCGGCAGGAACTTCCACAGAGTCCCGGAGAATACAAAACACGCCGCAAGACCTACCCCAAGCTGCCGACACACCAGTCCATCCGGCATGTGGTGATTCAGCGCGGCCTTCACCACACAGGTTACCACACAGAGTGTGTTAAAACCAACGAGTCCGCACAGGAACAAATGCATGCTCCGTGTGAAACTTGTCAGCATCTCCCCCCCTGCAATGGTCGGCACAAAGCAGGCCTCCCACAGAACTACTCCGAGTGCCATAAACCCGGAGACAATTTCCGGAAGCTCCAGCACTCTGTTTTGTTTGACTTTCGAGCCCATAGCGGCTTGGGTGGCGCATTATAGCAGCACTCTCCCCATATTTCAAGTGCGAACACGTTTTCGGCAGTGCGATGCGGTAACAGCCTAAATTTTCTTGAGTTCACAAATTTCTCTTGCATTCGCAGTGCGACCATGTATAATGCCCCCGTTTTTCGAGGGTCTATCTGGCTCTTCTCGCTGGAACAACCTGTAACTATCAAAAACTATGAGTGACATTAACGTAGACGAGTTCAAAATAAATGAGAAGGACACCGGTTCCACCGGTTTCCAGGTGGCTGTGCTCACCAGGCGGATCGCCCACCTTACGGAGCATCTTACCGAGCACAAGCATGACCACGCGTCTCGCCGTGGCCTGCTTATGATGGTCGCCAAGCGTCGCAAGTTGCTGGATTACGCAAAAAGGACGGCGCCGGAACTCTACGCTGACCTTCTGGCGCGTCTTGGCTTGCGCCGCTGATACCTCGTCTCCTCCTTTGCTTCCGTTTTGGAAGCGAGAAGCTGCATTGCCGCAGGGATTCGCCCTGCGGCGTTTTTGTCTTCTTTCTACACTCCAGGGATAAATTGAACAAATTTGTACGACGAAAATGTAAATATCTTCTCCTCAATTAACATTTTTGTTAATAATCTCTCAGCCTCGAAAAAGCTACGTATTGTTGTATAGCCCTGAAGAAGAGGAGAGAAAAGGAAATAAATAAAAGTTGGCACGCTATTTGCTAGGGAGAAGAGTGAGAGGAAAAACTCTCGCCCGGAAACCTGATAAAAGACTATGGCAGACGAAACCACCACGAACATAAGTGCGGAAGATGCTTTGTCCGCTCTGTACGGGAGCGATACATTCGGCATCAAGACGATGGAAAAATACCTATCCAAGAGCGCCTTCAAGAAGATGCTGGTCACTGTGCAGCGCGGAGGGAAGCTGGACATGAGCATTGCCGATGAAGTGGCACAGGCGATGAAGGTATGGGCGCTCTCCAAGGGGGCGACGCACTACACGCACTGGTTCCAACCGTTGACGGATGCGACAGCGGAAAAGCACGACTCCTTTGTGGAGCCGGACGGGAAGGGGGGCATGATCTGCGAGTTCACCGGTAAGAACCTGATTCAGGCCGAGCCGGATGCCTCCTCCTTCCCCAGCGGCGGGATTCGAGCTACCTTCGAGGCGCGCGGTTACACGGCCTGGGATCCCACCTCTCCTGCGTTCATCAAGCGCACGGAGCACACGGCGACGTTGTGTATTCCGACGGCATTCTGCTCGTACACCGGAGAGGCGCTGGATAAGAAGACGCCGCTGTTGCGTTCCATGGTCGCTGTCAGCAGGCAGGCGACCCGGGTGTTGCGCTGCTTCGGCATTGAGCCGAGTTGCGTGGAGAGTTACCTGGGAGCTGAGCAGGAATACTTTCTCATCGACCGCAACCTCTACTTGCAGCGTCCGGATTTGATTGAAACGGGTCGCACTCTCTTTGGGTGCCTGCCGCCGAAGCATCAGCAGATGGAGGATCACTACTTCGGTTCTATCAAGGAGCGCGTGCTGGAGTTCATGAATTCGGTGGATCATGCACTGTGGGCGCTCGGCGTGCCGGCGAAGACTCGGCATAATGAGGTGGCGCCTGCGCAGTTTGAGATTGCTCCGCTGTACGAGGCGAGCAACGTGGCGGTGGATCACAATGTGATGATTATGGATATTCTGCAGAGGCAGGCGCTCAGGTTCAACCTCGTTTGCCTGCTGCACGAGAAGCCGTACGCCTGCGTAAACGGTTCCGGCAAACACAATAACTGGTCTCTGGGCACGCCCGAGTTGGGCTCTCTCTTCTCGCCGGGGAGCACGCCGCACAGCAATTTGCTCTTCCTCACCTTCCTCGCCTGCGTGATTCAGGCCGTCGATAAGCATGCGGACTTGTTGCGTGCTTCCATCTCCAAGGCGGGGAATGACCACCGCCTCGGCGCAAATGAGGCTCCGCCCGCCATCATCTCCATCTTCCTGGGTGAGCAGCTCACGGATATTATCGAGCAGATCAAGGCCGGCGGCGCCAGGCGTTCGGCCTCCAAGACCACGATGGAACTTGGTGTGGATGTGCTCCCGACTCTGCCGAAGGACACGACCGATCGCAACCGCACGTCCCCCTTCGCTTTCACCGGCAACAAGTTTGAGTTTCGCGCCGTCGGTTCCTCCCAGACCTGTGCCTGGCCCATGGCTATCCTCAATACCATCGTTGCGGAGGCTCTGGATGAGGTGGCGAACAAGCTTGAACCCGCCGTCGGCAAGAGGAATTTCAACAGCGTGGTGAGCGGCATGATCAAGCAGATGATCACGAAACATGACCGTGTCATCTTCAATGGCAATGGCTACTCGGAAGAGTGGCTCAAAGAGGCGGAACGCCGCGGATTGCCTCACCTCCGGACCACTCCCGAAGCATTGCAGGTGCTTTCGCGTCCGGACACCATTAAGCTGCTGGAGAAGTACAACATCCTTTCCAAAGCTGAGCTGCTCGCCCGAAAGGAAGTGCAGGAGGAGAGCTACCTGAAGCTCATCCACATCGAGGCCAAAACCTGCCTGAACATGCTCCAAACCGTTTACCAGCCGGCTATCGCTCAGCAGATGACCGAAATCTGCAGCACCATCGCAGCCATCAAGACTGCGGGTCTCAAAGCCGGTCTCAAAGCCGCTGTGGACAAAGCCAACGCCGTAGGCTCTCTCTACGATGAGTTGCCCGGCAGGGTGAAGGCTCTGCAGAAGGCTATTGATAAGGGCTGCCCCGCTTCCATGAAGGAGGCGATGGATTCCGCCCGCGTTACCGTTGATGCTCTCGAAGCCATCGTCGATGCCGACCTCTGGCCGGTGCCGACTTATGCCCAGATGCTCAACATTCACAGCAAATCGTGATACAACGTCGCACCTCGCGCACATCTATCACAGCCGGCAGCTCCGAGTGGGGCTGCCGGTTTTGTCATCATGCCGCAGGAGATCTCTCGCCAAGGTTCCCTGCATTGTCTGATGCCATCATTGCCGGGAATCGAACGACGCGCTTTGAGAAAATCGACACCCCTCTTGCACATGGGGCTGTATAGTACTTAAGCTTTTAATGTGTGTAATTTGCGTAATGCTTTTACACGTGATCTTTTTGTTCCGAAGCTACCGCAAAAATAGATGCTTGGTCATCTCTTTTGGAATGCGATGTACAGCAAAAACCATCGCCTTTCTCTTTTTTTTAGCAAGTTAGCATCTCCAGACATTCTCAAATTTCGAAGGGGAGTCAAGTGAGGAAAAAGAGGAATAATTTTTGCAACACTTTCTTGTTGAATGCAAAATGAACACAATAATGTACATCTCTTTCCAAAAGAGATACACTCGCCTCCGTACCCCAGCTTTCATGGACACATGATGAGAGCGGAGGGGAAATTCATACAGCAAAAACATTCCTATGAAACTTCATTTACCTCATCTTTTACGCAATGCCCTACTGGCGGCGTTTTTGTGCTGCACAATGGCGTTCGGTACGGTCACCGTGACTGTGGATGATCAACCCTCGAGCCTTGAACAGTTGACAGAGACTCCTAAGGGTTCAGTCAAGATCACGGTGAAGGATGGAGACGGAACTCTGAACCAAAAGTTGAAGCTGGATGGTGGCGTTGATCATTACATTGACGTAGAGGAAGGAAGTAGTCTGACCGTTACGGGCGGACTCATATACGACGCAGTCGCGAGCCATCAGGATCCAGAGGATCCGGGGAGTGAATGGTGGTACCCAGAACATTACATTCACTTTAGCTGTTCTGGTGGGAAAGTTATCTTTGCTGCTGGTGAGTCCAAATTGGGTGGAGCGGGCGGTTTCCTTGCCAGCCCTGATTTTTTTGGGGATGGGGGTGGCGCGGTTGTTGTGAAACAAGGGGCGACGCTTATGTTAAATTGCGCAAACATGCTTCCAACAATCGAAATTGAAAAGGGAGGAGAGCTTGTTGCAGGGGGCGATGTAACTTGCTTTGCTCTGGAGGGGAAGGGAACTTTGCGATTTGACGGAATTACTGAATATCTTCCTGAAAATCGGTATGACGGGGAAATCTCTATCTTCGGGATTGGCGGCACATTCGAGGGAACTGTGGAGGGAAAAGGTTGGATAGACGTCGAGGGTACAGGCATTAGGGAGTTAGGCTATGATGCCGGAGAACACGGGGCTTTTATGTCGGCAGAACAAACTCTTAAAAACGTGATTGCAGAAGAAACCGAGTTGTCAACATGTTGGGGAAATGTCGTTCTTGATGGCTCAAAGAACGAGTTCCAAATGATAGAATTGGGGGACTCATACAATATTTCATATTACTCCCATCTTCGTGACGAATTTCCATCTGCGTCACTTCCTGCCATAACAGATACACTATTGATTGAGGCTGGCACTAAAGTCTCGGTTGGAATCTATCCTTGGCAACAGGATGATTCTGATCCTGCTGATGTTTGGGATCCAGGGATTGACGATCCCGTCGTCAAACGGGGAGGTTTTAGTTTCCTCATGGAGGATCGGTCGAAATTAGTGATGAAGTACGGTAAGAGTGAGACGGGGGCGAAGATCACGGCTTCCGGGACAATAGTTCTGACCACCACTACGTGGAATGACACAACTACTAAGCTGGCTGTCCATGTGGAATTTGCCGAGAGTCCTGGCAGGGACTTCAAACAGATACTTATTCAGGCGGACAAGGGCATCGTTCTTACGTCCATGGGGTATAAAGAGACGGGATACGGCGAATACACGGAGTTCTCCCTGTTGAAGCAATATACGGATGAAAACAGCGAGGATGAGCTCAACAAATGGCTTAAGGAGAATGTAACGGTAACCGTGAATGGATATGAGGATCCGTATCTAATGGTTGAAAAGAAGGGGGGAAGTCAGGTTGAACTTTACGTGGCAGCCGGAGATGTTGCCGACCTCCCGGATGACCCCATCGATCCGATTCCGGATAACCCCGAGCCAGATACACCGGGGACAGATACACCGGGGACAGATACACCGGGGACAGATACACCGGGGACAGATACACCGGGGACAGACACACCGGGAACAGACACGCCTGGGACAGATACTCCTGGGGTGTCCAATCCTGATACCATCTTTGCACCTCTGGCGACTTCCTGGAACATGCGGGCAGGCGCAGGTATGCTCTACCATGCCATGAACCGGAACCTCCCATCATCCTCGGAGCTTAAAAAAGTAGTCAGCGCCATTGAGGGATTGGCCAGGATCGGGCAAGGGGAACAGCCGGCAGTGGCCATGGCTGCGATGAGCACTGAGTCCGGAACCCCAGAGATGCTCATCCGGCAGGCTGACATTGATCCGGCCGTGGCCAGGAGTGAAGCGCAGAGGCTCATGACCGCCGTGGCGGGCAGTTCGGCGCCGGCGTTGGGAGCTGCCCAGCGAGATGCCATGCGCGGACAACTCTCCCGCGCTACCTCACAGGCGGCTCGCGCCGGGCGGGAAGCTGCGCGTGCTACCGATTCTTCCCAGGGTATGCGCGTGTGGATGGAAGGCATGGGTGGCAGCAGCAATCTGGATCGTGATGGAGACGAATCCGGCTATGAGCATAATGCGTGGGGAGCCAGCGTGGGTGTGGAGAAAGCTCTGCAAGGAGGAGCCACCACCATCGGTCTCTCCCTCGTCGCTTCATACGGCGATCTGAAAGTCGATTCGGTAGATTATGCCAAAGGCGATCTGGATACATACTATGTGAACCTGTATGCGCACCACCGCAGCGGGAACTTCCACCACAGCTTCGCAGCATCGGTGGGGTTGTCGGATGCGGAGTTGAATCGCACCGTCCGCGGCGGTGTTGGTCCCTACGTGGTCGATTACAATACCAACGGCAGTACGAACGGCACCGGCTTCGGCGTTGCCTATGAACTGGCGTACGATATCGCGCTCAATGAGCAGAAGAGCAGCATCCTGCAGCCGGTGATCGGCGTGTCGCTCGTCACGACGAAGATGGATGGCTACGATGAGGGGGGAGTCGGCGATGCTGGGCTGCATGTTGGGGAACAGGAATCGACGCTGACGACGCTGACAGCCGGTGCGCGATTCCTGTCTCAGTGCGGGGAGGGGGCGTTTGGTCGGGCAGCAGTGCTGGAGATGCGGGCCAATGTGGCGGTGGATATGGGGGATCGTCGCAGCGAGGCGGATGTCTCGTTCTTGGGAGACCGCGGCTGCAGCGGACGCGTCCGCTCAGCGGAGACGGGAGCGGTAGGGGTGCAACTGGGTACGAGCGTCAGTGTGCCTGTGAGCAGCAGCACATCGATCTACGTCAACGGAGAGGCAGACGTGCGCTCGGGCTCCAACACATGGAGCGTTGGAGCAGGGGCCAGCGTCATGTTCTGATAAATCGCATCACAGAATGAGCATTCATGCGCCGGGCAGCGGGGTTAACCCATGCCCGGCGCACTGTGTCCATAGGATTGCCGGCAGAATAATGCGCGCTCCGGAAAGGAGGGGAGGGAGGTAGCGAGAAAATGTTATAAGGGAGGGGGCTAAGCAGATTTTAACATCCTGCTTCCTCGTTTGAATTCTGAGGCGCACCTGGAATAGATTGTGCTTTTCAGCGGGGGAAAACAGGTGTACAATGAGGGGGACGTTTTTTCAGGAATGAGTATGCAGGATCAGGCATCGCACTACCGCAACCTCGCAATTATCGCTCATGTGGATCACGGTAAGACCACGCTGGTGGATCAGTTGTTGCGCGCGGGCGGGACGTACCGCGAGAACCAGCAGGTGCAGGAGCGAGCTATGGATTCCATGGATCTGGAGCGAGAAAAGGGCATCACCATCAAAGCCAAGAATACGTCTATACGCTGGAATGGATACACCATCAACATCGTGGACACGCCGGGGCACGCAGACTTCGGGGCGGAGGTGGAGCGAGTGATGAAGATGGTGGATGGGGTGATTCTGGTGGTGGATGCGTACGAAGGACCGCAGGCGCAGACGCATTTTGTGCTGCGCAAGGCATTGGAGGAGGGACTGCTGCCTATCGTGGTGATCAACAAAATAGATCGTCCGCATGCGGATCCGATGAAGGTACGGGACGAAGTGCTGGAGTTGCTGCTGGAATTGGATGCCACGGAGGAGCAATTTGACGCTCCGTTTTTGTACGGTTCAGCGAAGGACGGGTATTTCATGGAAAGCCTGGAAGGAGAGCCGCCGGTGGATTGTTCTCCGTTGCTCTTCAGTATTGTGAAGCGAATTCCTCCGCCTCAGGATGCCGATCCCGAAGCTCCCTTCCGCATGCTCATCTCCAATATCGACTGGGATGACTACGTGGGGCGCGTGGCGATTGGTCGCATCAGCAGCGGATCAGTACGCAAGGGGGATTCCCTCTATCTGTTGCGAAGGGATGGTTCTCGCGTGCCGGGCAAGGTGACGCGACTCTTTGAGTACAGCGGGCTGCAGACGAATGATTCCACCGTGGGGTACGCGGGCAACATCATCGGGCTTTCGGGGTTTGAGGACGCAGACATCGGCGAGACCATGGCTGCGGAGGAAGATGCCGAACCATTGCCCTTCGTGAATATTGAGCCGCCCACCGTGCAGATGGAGATCAGCATCAATGACGGGCCTCTCGGCGGGCGCGATGGTAAAAATGTGACGAGCCGCGTCATCCGCGACCGTCTCATGCGTGAGATGCGAACCAATATTTCCATCAAGGTGGAGGATACGGACTCCGCCGGCGTCTTCCTCGTGAGCGCACGCGGGACGATGCAGGTTTCCATCCTCGTGGAGCAGATGCGGAGAGAAGATTACGAGGTGTTGGTATCGCGTCCCCGCGTCATCGTGCACGGAGAGGGCGAGAAGCGTGAAGAGCCCTTTGAGACTCTCTTCTGCGAGGTGCCGGACGAGCATGCCAACGGGGTCGTGCGTATTCTGGGGAATCGACGCGGCGTGTTGGAAAGCATGGAAAGCAAAGGGAGCGGACGCACCCTTATCCGCGCCGTCATCCCCACGCGCGGGCTTATCGGTTTTGAGTTTGAGCTGGTGAACCTCACGAGCGGACGCGGCATTTTTTCACACATGTTCCGTGAATACGCGCCGTGGGCAGGAGAAATCACGACGCGCCGCAGCGGCACCCTGGTGTCGATGGAAAATGGCATTGCGCGCCCCTACGCCTTGCAGGCGATGGAAGAGCGCGGCACGCTGTTCGTCTCACCGGGGGATGAAGTGTACGAGGGCATGATTGTGGGGGAGACTCCCAAACCGGTGGATATTCCCGTGAACCCCACACGCGAGAAACACCTTACCAACCACCGAAGCGCCACCAAGAACGAATCTATCCAGCTCACGCCGCCGCGCATCTTCACGCCTGAACGCGCCATCGAGTACATCGAGCCGGATGAGTTCGTGGAGATCACTCCGCACGCCATCCGCCTGCGCAAACGCATTATGGACGCTACAGAGCGCAAACGCGCGGGTTTTCAACAGAACGCTGAGTGATAAAGCCCCCCACCTGACCACCGTGTGATGTTTGCCTCCCTACCAGCAGAAGTGTTGATGAGCTGGCTGGTCGATTGGTTGCCGAGCTGGAGCGCGGTGCTGCCCTGGCTGGCGGTTACGGGCGCGGTTATTTGCTTCATCGCAGGCATGCTCGGTTGTGTGCTGCCATACCCCGGGCACGCGGTGTTGTTGGCGGGGTGCGCGCTGTGGAGCTATGGGCGCGGCACTCCGGATCCCGCGGTGTGGTGCTGGGTGGTGCTGGTCGTGCTGGCAATTTTGGGCAGCTTTGCGGACACCCTCTTTGCTTTGGCGGGGGCAAGGAAATTTGGTTGCAGCCGAGCTGCCTTCTGGGGCAGCGCAATCGGTATGATTATCGGGATGTTTTTCTTCCCCATCGGGCTTGTGGCAGGTCCCTTCGTTGGCGCATTTGTCGGGGAATGGCTTGTAGAGCGTCGCAGCGTGAAAGATTCTGCCATCTCCGGCACAGGCGCGCTCGTCGGCATGCTCATCGGCACGGGAGCCAAGTTTGTGGTGGCAGGCATCATGCTGCTCCTCTTCTTCATGAGCTGAGAGGAGAGCGGCGCGTTGACATTCCTCCTCAGGCAGGTATGCCGAGCGCCCAGCGGAGGTATTTCAGGGATTCTCCCCAGACTTTTGAACTCGTGCTCCCCAGCACGACCACGATCACCGATTGCCTATTCCGCGAGCCGCAGGAGACGAGACACTTGCCGGCGGCATTCGTGTAGCCGGTCTTCATCCCCTGCACCCAGGGGTATTGCCTGAGCAACTTATTCGTGGATTTGATGGTGCGCAGACTACCGTCCGCCATGCGAAATTGATACTCCGGCACGTTAATGAGGCGGCGGATGATGGGGTTGCTGTAGGCGTAGCAAGCAGCCAAAGCCATGTCGTGAGCGGTAGAATACTGTGCTGCCGGCAGGCCGTTGGGATTTACAAAATAGGAATTGCGCATCCCCATGCGTCGTGCGCGGGCATTCATCCTCCGGGCAAAGGCGCTCACACTTCCCGCCGTATCGCGTGCCAGTGTTAACGCTACGTCGTTATAGCTCCCGGTCAGCATTGCACGCAGGAGATCCACCTTGCGATAGCGCGTCCCGGGTTTCAATGTAAGTTTGATGGGGGGCGCCGTCTCATCTTCCGGCGCTATGGTCACCATCTTTCCCAGATTCCCGGCATCCAGCACACAAAGCGCCGTCACCAGCTTTTGAGTACTTGCCACCTGTCTCCTTGCGTAGGCGTTATACTCAAAGAGTATCCTGCCTGAGCGCGGGTCGATCACACATACCGCTGCGCAATTCGGCTGCGGCGCCATGGTGCGCGGTTGGGAAAGAGGGTTGGGCGGTACAAGGTTTGAGAGATTCGCATAAGACGCGGGGTAGTGAGCTTGTTGCCGCGGCGTCCTCGCTGTGAACGCTGAGCGATAGTTGCTCTGCTGGTTCGCTTGCTGGCAGGCCGCCAGGAGTATGGCGGGAATCAGGAAGAGCTGTAGCACGCGAGTCCGCATGCGCCAGAGCATATACGCCCGACACTGCGGTGTCAAGCTTTTCCTTTCCTCTTTAAATGAGAGAATAGGATTATATTGTGGTAAAATCGGCTTGACGGCACTATCTGTTGTAGGTAGAATAAGCACATGAGGTGCATCCAATGCGGACATATCGATGACAAGGTGATCGATTCTCGCATTTCGCGGGAAGGCACTTGTATTCGACGGCGTCGGGAATGCTTGCGCTGCGGGTACCGCTACACGACGTATGAGCAGTTGGAGCGCACGGAGCTGCGGGTGGCGAAACGAGGGAATGTGCACGAGGCTCTCAACCGCGAAAAAATTTTGAAAAGCATGCTCAAGGCTTGTGAGAAGCGACCGGTGAGCATGGAGCGCATAGATGCCTCGGTGGAGGAGATTGTGGCTGAGCTGCACCGCGACCATCCTCGGGAGGTGCCGTCCTCGGTGATCGGCAAGAAAGTGCTGGAAAAGCTGCTTACCATTGATGAGGTGGCGTACGTACGCTTTGCCTCTGTGTACCGGCAGTATCGCAATGCGGACGAGTTCATTGAGATCCTCCGGCAAGCAGAGAAACGCAAAGCCATCGATCCCCTGCAGGGGAAACTTTCACTCGGATGAGAATAGCAGAACACAGACGCCCCCTGCTGCAACGGGGACAGTGCATCGCCGCCGACTACGGGGAAGAGTGGGTGGAGCAGGTGTTGCGTGAAGCCGCGAAGGAGGCAGGCGTTTCCCTGCCGTATGCCCGCGAGGTGGCAGAGGGCATTGTGCAGTATTTGGACGAATGGTGCCGGATGCCCACTCTGCCGCTGGAGTACTTCTTCGCGCGCGTGCGGAATCTGCTGCGAGAGATCGGACTCCCACGGGTGGCGGACCACCTGCATGTGCAGACGCCGCCGGTGGACATCGAGCTGGATACCCTGGCGGGCGAAGAACCGCTGCCGCTTTTCTTCTACACGAAGCTGCGAGAGAGGATGGAGGATCTGCGCCGTCGCGGGCTGAATGTCTATCACTTCTCCGGCGCGCACCGCTGTAGTCTCGTGCTGGGAGCGCGGCGGCGCTCGTGTCCCACGCAGCGACGTGCACTGCGTGAGTTGCAGCAGTTTATCACGGCCCGAGCAGCCTGACTTGAGCGTATGAATGTTGTTGAACTGCCGGCATTGGCTATCGTGCTGGCCATGGATGCTTCGCTGTATGCCTTTTCCTGCGGTCTCACCCTGCGGAAGAAGCGCTGTGCCACCGCGTGGAACCTGGCAATTTTAACTGCGCTTTTCCAGGCGGTCATGCCCTTGCTCGGCTATGTGGCGGGTGCGGGGTTGATGATCCTGGTGTCCGGCATTGCCTCGTGGGTGATTTGCGTGATTTTCTGTACGCTGGGAGTGGTGGCTGTCTGCCGCCGGGGAGAGGAACAGACAGCCGAACCCCTCGGGTTGTTGGAGCTCCTTCTGGTCGCCTTCGCTACAAGTATTGACGCCTTCGCGGTCGGCATCTGCTTTGCCATGGCCCGGCTCACGACGGAGCAGCTGTTTTATGCCGCTGCCGTCATCGGAATCGTGACCCTGCTATCCGTCCTGAGTTGCTTTTATCTGTCCGGACTCCTCCGCCGCTTGCCGGAGAGGTTTCTCCAGGTACTCTCCGGCAGCATTCTTATTGCACTCGGGCTCTTCCAGGTTCTCTGAGAGAAAACGCCAATGCGCGGCGCTTCCCACAGGGATTCGGCATCAGGGTCGCGCCGCGCCCTTCTTAAATCCAATCGTTGTCCTGCATGAAAGCCGTGGCGTTTTTATGCCCCTGAGCAGCGGCTTTCTTGACCCAGTAGCGAGCTTGCTCCAAATCCAGAGGGACGCCGAGACCGTGGAAGTAGCTGCGGCCAAGGTTATATTGAGCGTTGGCGTTTCCCATTTCGGCGGCACGGCGGAAGCAATCGGCAGCCTTGAGAGAATCCTGCTGGCATCCCTCGCCGTTGCGGTAGCAAAGTCCGAGGTTGTTGAGAGCAGAGGGATCATTCTGCGCTGCTGCCTGAGAATACAGAGCAAACGCTTTGGCGAGATCCTTCGGCACGCCGGAGCCGCTCAGGTAGCAGGAGGCAAGATTATCCTGAGCATTGGCGTTGCCGGCTTCTGCGGCGGCGGTGTACCACTTGACCGCCTCCGGCATATTGGTTTTGACGCCATGTCCGAAGTCGTAGCACTTTGCAAGCAGCAGCTGGGCATCCGTGTTACCGGCTTCTGCAGAAAGTTTCAGCAGGGGAAGGGCCTCGCCGTACTGCTTTGTCTCGTATAGCGCCGCGCCGCGGAGGTACTCCGCCTGGCGCGTGGAGTCTGACTCGCAGGCGAGCAGGAGAAGGGAGACAACAGGGAGAAGACAGATTCGTATGTTCATTGTGGGTAATTTGGGTGGAAATTTTCGGAGAAGATCAGTCGTTTTGCTGCAGGTAACGCTCGGCTTCCAAAGCTGCCCAGCAGCCCATTCCCGCTGCGGAAATTGCCTGGCGGTATACGGGGTCTGCTACATCTCCCGCAGCAAAAAGCCCCGGTGTCCTGGTGGAGGTGCCGCCATGGCAACGAATGATGAAACCGGAGGAATCGAGGTCGACGAGATCTGCTACACAGGCGCTGTTCGGCACATGACCGATTGCCATGAACACACAACGCACCGGAAGTTCGCTGAGTTCACCAGTCTGAGTATTGCGCAGAGTCACGCCGCACAGTTCGCCGTCCTCCCCCTTCTTGTAACCATCGATCACTGAATTCCAGACGGGTTGGATTTTCTCGTGGCTCAGCACCCGCTGCTGCATGGCGGCGCTGGCGCGCAGAGTATCGCGGCGGTGGATGAGGTATACGCGTTCTGCAAAACGGGTGAGGAAGTGCGCCTCCTCACAGGCGCTATCGCCGCCGCCCACGACACATACCGGCACATCGCGGTAGAAGGCGCCATCGCAGGTGGCGCAGGCGGTGAGCCCGTGACCGATAAGCTCTTTTTCGCCGGGGAGACCGGGGTAGCGCGCCGTTGCGCCGGTGGCGATGATAACCGCCATGGCAGTGTAGGAGCGAGTATTGGTAGTGACCTCGAAAAGACCTGATTCTTCGTCTTTTTTCACAGAAACAACTTCCTCGTAGACCAGTTTGGCGCCGAATTTTTCCGCCTGCTGGCTCATGTTGAACATGAGCTCCGGCCCCTGGATGCCATCAGGAAAGCCCGGGAAGTTCTCTATTTCTGTGGTAGTTGTAAGCTGCCCCCCCATCTGGCTGCCGGTGAAAACAAGCGGCGCCAGGTCTGCCCTCGCTGCATAAATGGCTGCCGTGTAACCGGCCGGCCCGGTTCCGATGATGATAAGTTTCGCATCCACGACCCGCATCATATCATACCAGTCTTTTCATGGCAAGATTCCGGTTTGTCACGTCAGAAAGAAGTTCGCGGCATCGCCCACCCCGCATTGCCTCAAAAATAAAGTCACCGAAGGGATGCTAAAAACCAAGAAAGAGGATTTCCTGAAAGCTTGATGCCTCAAAAATAAAGGGTTAATATCAACCACATGTCACTCAAGATGAGTAAACAAGCAAGAATA
>CANRLM010000019.1 GCA_947631435.1 uncultured Akkermansia sp. | reverse complement strand
GCAACGAATTAGAGCATAAATGAACGTCCTGTCTCCTTTCCAAAAATGAATCCAATTTTCTAATGCGTTTGCCCTGGAGGAATTCGTTTTCTGCTGGAAACAGCTATGCTCATATGATAGAATGAGCGTGTTCCCATGGAGAAGAATTTTTTTTCACACGTTCTTACTCTGGTTGGCATTCTACTGATGACCTGCGGTTGCCAACAGAAGCCCTACCCTATCTTCTTCCTGTCGGAAGCAGATAGTGCAGAGGGATCCAGTACGAAATTCATCCTCATGTACAACGGGCACCCCTACACGCGCATGCCCCTCGTCACGCATGAGCATATTGAGTCCTACCACTCCTTCATGAGTATGCAGGACGGCAGTTACGGCGTCGTCTTCACTCTGAAGGAAGGATGGCGTAACCGTCTCTACCAGATGACGCAAAATCGACAGGGTTCCCTCATCCTCCCCGTGGTGAACAGTCTGGCCTTCCAGCCACTGCGTGTCGATGGTCCCATCACCGACGGAAAACTTGTAATCTGGAACGGTTTGAATGGCTATGACCTGAAGCAAATCGCGCGCGACATCCGTCCGGAGAATCCGGAAATGGAAAAGAAACGTTTTCTGAAGAAAAATCCGCGCCCTCTTCCGAAAATCACACCTTCGACGAAAAACGAGCGCAAGGATCACACGGGGCGCACAATCGGAGAAATCTTCCCAAGCGGTTCGTGATGAGGCGGATGATCTTCAGCGCATGCCTATTGTTGCTTCCCTGGCTGCTGTACAGTGGAACGGCCGGCGGCGAAGAAACGGGGCGGTGTGATCTCGTGTACCGCTTCCCCACACAGAATCACGCCTTGCTGGATGCACGGGGGGAAGATTTCTACATGTACTGCGATCGCACCTTTGAAGGCGAAAAGAGCACTCCGTGGCAGGCCGGGGGCTACGGCATGGTGCGTAACCCCTTTCGGGCAAGCAATGGAAAAATTATGTTCAGCAAGATGCACGAGGGGATCGATATCAAGCCTATGCAACGAGATTCTCAGGGAGAACCCCTCGATCTCGTGTATCCTATTGCCCCGGGCAAGGTAGCCTACACCAATGCCTCTCCCCAACTGAGCAACTACGGCCGTTACGTCGTCGTAAGCCACAAGGTGCCGGAAGGCATCATCTATAGCCTTTATGCCCACCTGGCACGCGTGGATTGCGTAGTCGGTCAGACGGTAGGAACAGCTAATTCTCTGGGCAAGATGGGACACAGCGGTGCCGGAATCAACAAGCGAAGATCCCACGTCCACCTGGAGATTTGTCTGATGATTCACTCTTGCTACGATCAATTCTCTCCGCCAACCAACAAGCATGGGATCTTCAACGGCATGAACCTCGCTGGAATCGATCCGTCCCCGGTCCTGCGCGCCTGCAGCAAAGGAGCTCCCCTGTCACTCAGCAAGCATTGGAGCACGTTGAAGGAGCACTACCGCGTGCGCGTACCAACCCATGGTCAGACTCCGGATTTCCTGCGGCGGTATCCCTTTCTCTACAAGGGAAACAAGGCGGATCCTCTGCCCGAAGCGGTGGATGTAGCTTTCACTGCAGAAGGTGTACCGAAGGCGGTGTATCCTGCCGCGGGAAGAGTGGCTCAACCGACGGTTATCTCCTGCACGCCTCTGCCGACTCTTCAGCAGAACGTCACCGTCAACCGTGTAAAAAATAGTAGTGAGAATGCAGTGCTCACCGCTTCCGGCCTCCGCTATATCAATAATCTCTTCTGGCAAAAAACTAACCTTCCTTGAAACGAATCCCGGTACTGCTCCATGAGAGAAGAGACCATAAGCAGGTTGAAACACCAGAGTGTCGTCACGTTCCTGTGCGCCGTTTGCTGGGTATGTCTCGCAGAGGTATCACGAGGAGATCAGGAGAACCGCTCTGTAACCAATAATACAGCCGAAGACAGCGTCGAAGCAACTTTCCAGGAAGGACGACTGCTCCTTCAGAAACGGCGCCTCGATGAAGCCGCGCAATGTCTGCGGCGTGTTCCGGCGTCACACAAACGCTTTCCTCAAGCCCTTCTTGGTATACTCTACTGCGCCCAATATTGTCCGGATGCCGACCTGCCAAAGCTGGCTCAATACACTGCCAAACTCCCGGAGGGCTATCACCCCGCAGAGATTGCTGTGCACCATGATCAGCTTCGTCCCATCTCCGTCATGCTCGACAGTATGCAACGCTGCCGTGAGGGCAATTTTGCCGAAGCACACGCCCTGATGCGCACGCTTGAAAATGACGCCACTCTGAGCACCGCGATGCGCCAGCGAGTGCGTCTCGAGATCGCTGAATTATTCTACGTGCAGGATGAACTATCTCCCGCACCGTCCGATTCCTCACCGGATGTAGAACAAGACCCCCAGGGTCTGGCCGAAGAAACACTCCTTCAATTCATCACAGCTAACCCGGAATCCAAACTGCTCGAAGCGGCATTCTACCGCCTCAAACGGCACCATGCTTTGGAAAAAAGTTCTTACGTGCTGAGCAAACTTCAGGAATGGTCACAGGACACAGAACATCCACATCGCGCGGGACTGGCTCTTCTGGCCCTGCTGCAACGCTTGCAGATACAAGGGGGAGATACAGCAGATCTGGCAAACCGCGCCGCCACGGAGTTACCTTCCGAACCCGCCACACGAATCATCCTGAGGGAACATATACGCGACCTCCAGGCACGCGGATATCCTGAAGCCGCCAGACCATACCTCTCTCTGCTGGAGAGTCTAAGCGAAAAAGATTCTGTTGAACCTCGCGGCCTCTTCCTGCGCGCCTACGACACGCAGGACACACCGCGGGCAGCAGCGGCTCTCTTCCTGCGCTGTGCCCAGGAAAGTGAACCGGGGAAACTCAAAACAGCAGCCATGGTGAACGCACTGATATGCGCGATGCATGCCGGAGACCGCGCTACGGCGGAAAATCTGCTGGAGAAACCGGAAAATACAGAAACGAAACGAGCTCTTCTCCTGGCCCATGCCCAGCTACTGCCGGAAGGAGAGCAAGGAGAGCGCGCTATGAGGGAGCTGCGTGAAGTAATACAACTAAAACCAAATGATCATCAAAAGATCGATATCATTCTTGAACAGAATCGACGCCGCTTGGAAAAAGAACCCGCAAAGACTCTGCGCGAGCTGAGAAGCTACGATGCCAATCAACGGGCAAAATGGACCGATAAGCAGGAACTTTATTATGCAACCATGGTTGAGAAGGCGGCGCGTCTGGTACACCCGGAAGACAACGAATTGGTGCATCATCTCCTACGCTCGCTCATCGCGGATGCCTCTACCCTGCCACGCAGAAAAGCTCTTACACTGCACGCAGCCAAACGTCTCTCCGATGCCGGTCAACATGCCGCAGCGCGCGATCTCCTTCTGGAACTGGCAGATGAGCAACCCATCGGTGAAAGCAAAGCGACAACTCTCTTGTACGCTGGAAGGGAATGCGAACTCTGCGGAACTTTACCGGCACTGAAACATGCTGCAGCACTCTATGCAAATATCCTGCGGCGCGAAACTCAACTGCGCTCCCTGGCGGGGATCCTGCGGGCGGCTGTGCTCACGCGCATCAATCGCACAGAGGAAGCTCTCAACCAGCTTACTGCCCTGGACTCAACCTCCATGAAACCCGATTTATTGGCTCACTACAACACAGTCTTAGCCGACGCTCTCGCGTACTCCGGTACATCAGAACGAATGGAGCAAGCAGTCGGCGTCTGCCAGCGGACGCTGGATAATCCGGGAACTCCTCTGCTCTGGCGCATGCGCACTCACCTGCAACGCGGCATTCTCAACACTCGCCTCCGTCGAGAAGATGAGGCTCTCCGGGACTATCAGTCCGTGCTGTTGGAAATGCCCACTGACAAAGCAACAGCTGAATCTGCCGGGGGGTCGATGTACTACGACGCCGCTGCCGGTGCTGTGTACCGTCTTGTCCAGCAACGACGATTTGCAGAGGCGGTCGACTTAGCGGAGAAAGCGGCTTCCTGGCCTGGCACGGCGGAGCAACCTGCCCCTGCCAACAAACAACGGGCTGAGCGCTTCGCTCAATGGGCACACATGATACGACAAATCTCTTTCCAACCGGACGGCTCCATATCACTTGAAATGCCCTAGGAAATCATACTATCGCAAGTCGCACCACAGGGCACGGTGGTCGCTCGCTCTCCGGGAAGTTTCATTGTCCACGATGCCCTTGGCACTTTTTCTCCCCATGCGGGAAGAAAGGACGCGGTTAACGTAAATTTGATCAAAGGCGTTGTACTCATCATTGGCACGATAGGCAATGGTCCAACTTTCTCCGCGAGAATCTGTTGGGGTGATGCGGAGCAGGGGACCCGTAGCGCGATTCCCTTGAGAAATGACCAGAAGAGGCGGCTCCCTGGGACCGGCATTCCAGTCTCCATACACGAGAATTGGCATCCCGGGATCTTTCTGCATGGCAATCTGCAGATGATTCGCCACGGCTCTTGCTTCGCGGTTGCGCTGGTGTTCTGCCGCCTGCTGGTCATCCGCCACACGAGATTTAAGGTGTACCCCAATCACGCGAAACATTCTCCCGTCCTTCTCCACTTTCACGGTGACATCCAGGATACCACGCAGCATGTGCCGGGCTGAGCGTTCCCCCAGCGGACAATTTGCCACAGAATCATCCCTTACAATGGGATGGCACGAAAGAATCGCAAGAGCACGATCTTCCCCCCATCTCGCCAGCACCTCACGATGCGGGTAATTTAAACCGCGGTCCGCCAAACGCTGTGCCAAATCCTCCAATGACGCCTGACCTCCCATTTCCACCAATCCCACGACTTCTGGGCGCACGGAGGCAATCGTATCTGCCACCGCCTCGCGCTTCTCCACCGGTTTAAAAAGCCGTTTGTTGCGAGTGCGTGGCACATCCTCCGCCACAAAATAATTCTGTGCGTTGAGCATGAGAAAGCGCACGGGAGGACCGACAGGCGCAATTTTGTGAGGGGAAACACGCTCCTGCTTTTCCTCAATGTCAGGGTGAACAGTCTGTGCTCGTTGAACTGCTGCTGACGGCGACACCTGCACTTCCTCAAATGGCGGAGCAAGGCGCAGGTATAGCACCACACTCAACAGCAGAGAGAGTGATACCAAGAGTAAATCAATCCGCCGAACAGTGCGAAAAAACTTTGTCATTCCACCGGTATAGGTATCAAATTCCCCTTTCCTCTCGCAACCACCGCGCAACCTGCGGAGCCGCGTAGGTCAGAATCACATCTGCACCGGCGCGACGTATGCTGAGCAGAGTCTCCATGGTCACCGCACGCTCATCCACCCATCCGGATGCCGCCGCAGCCTTGATCATAGCGTACTCCCCACTTACCTGATAGACAGCTATGGGCAGATGCGTGTGCTCCCGCATTTTCGCCACGATGTCCAGGTAATACCCCCCCGGCTTCACCATCAGCATATCAGCCCCCTCCGCTATATCCAACTCAGCCTCTCGCAACGCTTCACGCGCATTTCCGGGATCCATTTGATAAGTCTTCTTGTCCCCTTTCTTCGGCGCACTACCCAGAGCCCCTCGGAACGGTCCGTAAAACGCCGAGGCATACTTGGCCGTATAGCTGAGCAAGGAGACCTCTGTCAACCCTGCCTCATCCAGCGCCGCTCGCAGCGCCCCAATGCGACCGTCCATCATATCGCTCGGAGATAAAATATCCGCCCCGGCACGAGCATGACACAACCCCTGCTTTACGAGAGCCTCCACCGTTTCATCATTCAGCACCTTAATCTCCCCATCCTCCCCTTCGTGCACAATGCCATCCTGGCCGAACGAGCTGTAGGGATCCAAGGCCACATCGGTCATTACTACCATCTGCGGCACCGCCTGCTTGATGGCTCGTATGGCCTGCGGCACCACTCCCCGCTCATTCCAGGCCTCCGCCCCATCAGCGCTCTTCTTCTCTTCCGGAACGACCCCGAAGAGATCCACACAGCTGATCCCCAATTCCCCGTACAAACGACGACACTCTTTCGCTATGCCGGTTACACTCCATCGCATGCATCCGGGCAGTATCTCAATCGGTTCGTCCTCCTCTCCCTCCTGCACAAACATCGGGTAAACCAAATGCTCAACCCCAAGATATGTCTCGCGCACCATTGCCCTCACTCCGGTGCTCTTCCTGTTCCTTCGCGGTCGCTGTTTAATTCCTTGCATGGTCTTTGCGGCAAATCGGTTCATGCCGACCGGGTCCATTCTACCTTCTTACTCTGCCCCGTGCCAGTCTTTTCTCTTCCCAAAAGAAAGATATTTCCGAAAATAACTTAAACTCAATGTTTTATTTACTAATTATTGATAATGTGAATCTTGTAAATCACCCGGTCAAAATAATCAAGGAAAGTTAACGGAGTTCCCACGGAATGAAAATTTTTTGAGGTCTGTGGAACGCGCATGGAACACATGCGCGAACTAAAAAACACGGGGGTCGGGGAAAAATTAGCTTTGCAGAAAAAGAAGGGGCATGGCATATTCAGCCCCGACGCGAGCACAGCGGAGGACACTCACTGATGGGATAACCTCCGATGTACCAAAGAAAGATTTAATACACAACCGTGGAGAGATGAGTGAGAAAGGAAAGGAGAGCGAGCTATGGACGCGCATGGTGGCATGCATGCGCCAGCGAGGAGATGTAGGAAGCTATGGATTGGACAGCTGCATCAGCAAGTTGTCTCTCGTAGAGGACACCGGCACCAGGCTCGTATTCGAGTACCCGCACGATTTGCCAGTTGTGTGGGTAGAAATGAACTACGTAGACTACATCGTGGATGCAGCAACACGTGTGCTGGGGGCTTCCCGGAGTGTTGAGCTGCGAGAAAAGAAAGCGACGGAGGTTGAAACGGCCGGGGCTGAAGAGATGCAAGTTGAGCCGACACTACCGGGACTGGAGAGCTCAGCGCAAGATTTCCCTCCCTCAAAGGCAACCAGAAAGAAAGCTGTTCGAAAGCGTACCGGTACCACGTCATTCACCAGTGGGCTGAACGAAGAATATCGGTTCGATACTTTTGTTGTGGGGGACAGCAATGAGTTCGCATATGCAGCCGCTCAGGCCGTTGTGAACAACAAGGGATACCTCTATAACCCCCTGTTTATTTATGGGGCTTCCGGGTTGGGGAAAACACACCTTCTGCAGGCTATCGGCAATGCTCTTCGAGCACAAGACGAGGATGGGCGCGTCCTATACACCACCAGCGAAGATTTTACGAACAACTACATCAACTCTATTGCGAGCCAGGGAAAGGAGCTGAGTAATTTCCGCAGTAAATACCGCAAAGCAGATGTACTGCTCATCGACGATATCCAGTTTCTCGCCAATAAAGTACGCACGCAAGAGGAATTCTTCCACACCTTCAATGCCCTTTTTTCCAGCGGTAAGCAAATCGTACTCACCGCCGATTGCCCGGCAACGGAGGTTATGCATATTGATCCCCGCCTTACCTCCCGGTTTGAACAGGGTCTCTCCGTTGCTCTTCAAGCTCCCAATTACGAAACCCGTCTGGCTATCCTGCGCTCCAAGTGTGGCATGGGCCGTGGTGAGCTCGTAAGCGACGAAGTCCTGGAATTCCTGGCAAAACATATCAACCGATCGGTAAGACGTCTCGAGGGGGCCTTCACCCGCCTTGCCACCTTCGCTTCACTCTCCCATCACAGACCCAACGTAGCAGAGGCCCGTTCAATCATTCGAGACTTCCTGCGCGAAGAACCTGCCGCCCGCCTCACCATTCGCGATATCCAGCGTTGTGTTGCCGATGAGTTCAATGTCCGGATTGCGGACCTCAATGGACGCCGCCGAACCGTCGGCATTGCCCATCCGCGTCAGATCGCCATGTTCCTGGCACGTCATCATACCGGCAGTTCGCTGCAGGATATTGGCGCCGCCTTCGGCGGGAGGGACCACGGTACCGTGATCCACGCCATGCGCACGGTCGAGCAAAAAATCGGGAAAGATCCTTCACTAAGAGCGTCCATCGACCGCATCATGTCTGCTCTGGGAGCATGATATAGTGGATCGCCTTGCCTTTACGTTCTCCAGATTCCCATCATGCTGCCTGAGACGAAAAAAAATCTGGCTGCCCTCTCGTCTGTGATATGGAGCGGTGTGCTCACAGCTCTCAAGCTCATCGTTGGGCTTGCAACCGGTTCATTGGGCATCATGTCCGAGGCTCTGCACAGCTTGCTGGATCTCCTGGCGGCGCTGGGCACCCTCTTCGCCGTACGACTCGCCTCCAAACCGGCAGATCGCGATCACCCGTACGGGCACGGGAGAATTGAGAGTCTGATGGCGCTGGCAGAAGTGTTGCTATTACTCGCCACAGCAGCCTGGGTAATCAGAGAAGCATGGATGCGCCTCGTGAGCGATGATCCTTCCATGCTGCATATTGACCTCACCCCGTGGGCGTTTATCATTATCATCATCTCCCTGGTGGTGGACATTAACCGGTCAGCCATGTTGCGGCGCATCGCTCGTGAAACGAGGAGCCCGGCGCTAGAGGCAGACGCTGCCCACTTCTCAAGCGACATCCTGAGCAGTGCCGCGGTGCTCGTAGGTATCTCTGCCTCAGCCCTGACAGACAGTGTTCCTGCTGACACGTCATTGTACTGGATATTGCAACGGGCAGATGTCCTCTCTTCTCTCATCGTCGCTCTCATCATCCTGCGCATCTGTGTGACGCTCGGTTCCAAGGCGGTGAATAACCTGATGGACAAGACAGACCCTGCACTTCAGGAGCGCATTGAACAGCTCATGACTGAAAGGATGTCCGCCTACCCCCTGCGTCATCTTCGCTTCCGTACAGTCGGAGACCGCACCTATATCGAGATGACCGTTGGCATGCCCCGCGAACTTCATGTTGATACTGCCCACGAAGTGGCGGATGCTATTGAAGCCCTCGTGGCAGCACACATCCCCGGCGCAGAAACTCTCGTTCACATGCAGCCTGAGACAATTGTCCCGGATTCCCCCCAGCTCATTGTCCGCCAGATTGCGCTTGCACACCGTATGGGAGTGCATAGTCTGCGTCTCATTCGTGCAGATCAGGGAACCGTGGTCTTCACGGATCTGGAGCTGCCGGGAGACGCTACTCTTGAAACCTGGAACCTGCCGATTCAAACCTTCCGCGCCGAGGTACGACGCTATCTCTCCGCCAGGGAAGTCTATGTCCACATCGAACCGGACATGCGCACCCTCCGGGAATTTGACTTGCCCATCCCGGAGGATTGGGAATCTCAAATACGGCGCGCCATGAGGGAATTAAGAGCTCCTGCCCCCTCCCGTGTTGCACTCTACACACGGGAAAAACGCCGCATCTGCTTCGTCTGCATCCCGCCATTCCCAAAGCTCTCGATCGCGCAGAGTCATGAGCAGTTGTCTCAGCTTGGTGTGCAACTGTCTGCCAAACTGCCGCCGGTAGCCCACATCGTCGTTGTTTACGAGTAATTATTATGCTTGACAAAGTGGGCAGAATCGTGTATTGAGATGCGCACCGAAACCGAAAGGAGTTTGAGTTATGGCACACATGAACGTAATACTCGCGACGAAGATAGAAGGCCTGGGCTGTGAAGCCGACCTTGTAACGGTGAAGGCCGGATACGGGCGCAACTTCCTGATTCCTCAGGGGTTGGCGTTTGAGGCAACGCCTGCGAACCGGAGATTCATCAACATGCTGCAGAAGAAACGTGCCGAACGCGAGGCTGCAGAGCTGGCTAATTTCCAGGAGATTGCCGAGAAGATCGCGGGCATTAAGCTTCGACTCACTCTGGAAGCCGGAGAGAAAGGCAAGGTTTTCGGTGCTGTCACCAACCAGCAGATTGCTGATGCCCTCGCCGCCCAGGGCGTGGAAATTGATCGCCACTGCCTGGACCTGGAAAAACCTCTACGCAAGGCGGGGGACTACGAGGTTGTTGCTAAGCTCCATCCGCAGGTAACTGCCACGGTAAAGATTCATCTGGAGACCTCGGGTGAACCGGAGAGCTCCGAAGAGGAAACGTCCGCCGAGTGAGCCCTCCCGGAATAAGCAATCCTTTCAGAATAATTCACCGCCGCGCGAGTACCCAAACTCTCGCGCGGTTTTTTGTGCTTTCCTCAGACCGGAGTAAACGCGTATCCCCGGGAGGAAGTTTCCCTGCGTGTCACAGCATGCCGAGTTGCATGCGTGCTTCTTCGCTCATCATGTCTTGATTCCACGGCGGATCCCACACAAATTCCACCTGTACCTCCCCTACCCCCGGCAGTTCGGCAATATTCGCCTCAGCTTCTGCCATAAGGTGCGGTCCCATGCCGCAGCCGGGCGCTGTGAGCGTCATGCGCACGTGAACGCAACTCGTGCCATCTTGCTGCGGAGTTACCTCTACACTGTACACGAGACCGAGGTTAACAATGTCCACGGGAATTTCCGGATCAAAAATATCGGAAAGGACCCGCCAGACACGCTTTTCAAGCGGCAAATTCTCACTTTCCGCCGGCTGCATCTCTCCCGCGGCATCCGCCGCAAGTACCCCGCCGGCGATCGCTTGATCACGGCTGATTCGCACCAACCCGACATCCGTCGCGGCAGTGATGGAATTCCCGAGCATTTGAGTAATGTAGATACGCGACGCCGCAGGCAACACTACGGTATTTCCTCCCGGTATCTGCACAGCGGCCATCTCCGCCTCGGTCACTATTTCGCTGTTCAGCATGTCACGCTCATTATCTCTATTTTCCCTGATGGAGCAAGCAATATATCATCTCCGGCCTGAGAAAATCCACACGATCAGAGAGATGTTTTGTCTCTTAAAAAACTTGCCCGGACGCAACGAGACGCGTACAATGGGCGCATGCCAACCGTTAGTCTCTCTCTGGGCAAGCACTCGTATGATGTACACGTCGAAAATGGCGTGCTTGATGCCGTGGGGTACCTGTCTGCGCGGGCTCGTTTGGAGGGGAAGGCGGCTCTCATCGCGGATTCGAATGTTTACCCGCTCTACGGGGAACACGTCAAACGCAGCCTGGAAGATGCCCATTACAGTTTAAGTGTGCATGTGGTACAAGCCGGCGAAGCAAGTAAAAATCTGCAGCAGGTAGCCAGGTTGGTGGAAGAGATGGTGCAGGCAGGACACGACCGCACGAGTTTCGTGGTAGCGCTTGGGGGTGGCGTAGTCGGAGATTTAGCCGGCTTTGTCGCTTCCGTGTACTACCGTGGCATCCCGTTCGTGCAGGTCCCGACCAGTGTCATGGCGCAGGTAGACAGCTCAGTGGGCGGAAAGACTGCCGTGAACACGGAAAGCGGGAAAAATCTCATAGGCTCCTTTCACCAACCCGTCTTTGTAGCAGCAGATCCCATCACCCTGTCGAGCTTACCTGAACGCGTGCTGCGCGAGGGAATGGCGGAGATTGTAAAACACGCCGCCATACGTCGCCCGAAGATGCTGGTAGAACTGAGACATTTGGCAGATGAACTTCAGCTGGGCTTTTCCCTCTCCAGCATCGAAAAACTCCCAAACCTCATTGCTGAAAACCTGGAGATCAAAGCCAGAATCGTAGAGGCTGATGAGCGGGAAACAGCCGGTACTCGAGCGTTTCTGAATTTTGGTCACACCCTGGGGCATGGAATCGAGGCCAGTGTACCATACGGCTCCCTGTTGCACGGAGAAGTAGTCAGTCTTGGCATCCGCGCAGCCCTCTTCCTTTCTCGCCGTTTGGAGGGATTATCCCCCCGGGATGAGTCGGAAATCCTCAATACCCTGGCTGCTCTGCAACTGCCTCTTCAGCTCCCGGAGGATGTCCGCGCAGAAGATATCCTTCGCCACGCTCTGATCGATAAAAAATTCCTGGGAGGACAAATCCGCTACATTTTGCTCAAAAAAATCGGCGAGCCGGTACTCTCCTCTGCCGTGAGTCAACAAGACCTGCAGGATGCTATTGCCCACCTGACAACTCCCGTTCGGCTGCACAAATTCCGCGCCTGAAGTTATCTTCAATCAAATTAACTGCCTAGATAAACATGACCGATCCACGTATCACTCAGCTCGCACAGGCCCTCATCCGCCATTCCTGCCGCCTGCAAGCCGGCGAGAATATTCTCTTCGACCTCATCGACACACCGGAGGAAGTCGGCATTGAACTCATCCGTGCTGCCCGCGCCGTCGGCGGCGTGCCCCACATCAACCTTCGCCGAAGTCGCATCACTGCCGAAATGTTCTCCGGAGCAACAAAATCTCAGTACGGCCTTATCGCCCAACTTGAACTCTCCCAAATGCAGAAAATGCAGGCCTACATCGCCGTGCGCGGTAGCGATAACAGCTTTGAGAATTCCGCTGTTCCCGCTGATGCCATGCACCTGACTCAGCGCCTCATGCGTCCTGTACACGACCACCGCGTGTGTCGCACGAAATGGTGTGTTCTTCGCTGGCCCTCACCCTCCATGGCACAGGCCGCCGGCATGAGCACTCAAGCCTTCGAGGATTTTTACTTCCGGTGCTGTCTGGCAGACTACGACAGTCTGAAAGTCGCTATGGACAAACTCGCCGACCGCATGGTGCACACGGATCACGTACACATCGTGGGTCCCGGCACGGACTTGCATTTCTCCATCAAAGGGCTGCCTGCTATCCCTTGCGCCGGCGAAATGAACATACCGGATGGCGAGGTCTTCACCGCCCCTGTCCGCGATTCGGTCTTCGGGACAGTTTCCTACACCGCCCCCAGTCTCTACCAGGGTATTCCCTTCGACGGCGTAAAACTGCGTTTTGAAAACGGCAAGATTGTGGAAGCCCACTGCAACGGCAATGAAGTCGCCCTCAACAAAATCCTCGATTCCGATGAAGGAGCTCGTTACGTCGGCGAGTTCGCCCTCGGTGTGAACCCGGAGGTGCTCCTCCCCATGCGCGACATTCTCTTTGACGAAAAAATTGCCGGTTCTTTCCACTTCACACCGGGCAACGCCTACGAAAACTGCGACAACGGCAACCGTTCCCAGGTTCATTGGGATCTCGTTTGTATCCAACGTCCCGAGTATGGCGGAGGTGAAATCTATTTCGATAACGAGCTCATTCGTAAAGACGGGCGTTTCCTCGACCCTGACCTCGCGGTGCTCAACCCAAATACCTGATTCCACAGGGCAAACGCATCAGAGAGAAATACGAACTTGGGAGTTAGCGCGCCGGCTCAACCCTTCGTCCTTCTTTTGATGCGTCTGCCCCTGCCTGATTTTCATTCCTCCCTTCTTTCTCACTCCCTCGTGTCCCAATATCGAGGGGTGATTTGTTTCAACAGCTCCCCCCTACCCCGTTGTTCTCTCGCAAGATGCGCGATATTCATTCGGCAAAAATTAGTAAAGATAACTTTAATTTTCTCTTGACAAGTGCGCATGAAATGATTAGGTTTGCTTAAGGATTCGAGCGAACGGATATGCCAGTTGGAGAAAAGAGACCTGATAGCAACTACCGGCAAATGGAGCTTAATCCGCAGACAGCGGATGGGGAAGCGCACTCTCCGGAGCGCGTGAGGATGCGTGTGGAGCAGGCGCGTCAGCAGGCAGAATTCTATGAGCAGCAGCGTGTTTTATTGGAAACTCAACGAAAGGAGCTGGAGCTGAGCAACAGCCAGAAAGCTCTGTTCAATGCGAATTTAGATGAAGTGGGGATGCGTCTGCACAACGCGGTGCGACGCCTGGAACAGGAACTGGAATCCATGGATCGCGAACAGAGGGAGGTAGAAAGTGTCAATGAGTGCTTTAAACGCCACCTGCAAATTCTCTCCGCCCTCCAGCCGCAAAATTGGAGCACGGAAGGCTTTCAAGCACGACTCCGTGAGGCCCTTGCCAAATTAGATCGCGCAGAAAACGACTTTGATGAGGCTTATAGTATGGGGCGTCGTTTCAGACACACGGATGTATTTCGTGACAAACCCGGAGAGGAAAAAACTCCCGGACGAAGGCTGCGGGATCTCGGAGATATGCTGCTCAAGGGGCTGGCTTTCCATCTTCCCCTTTTTCTTCTCCTGCTCATCACCTGGTTGATTTCCCTCTGGGTGATGAATTCCCCCTCATGATCAATCTTGTCCCGAAAAAACGCGATAGCGAGCATGTCCCGAATGACCCGACAGAAAGAATTTGAACTCCAGGCCGCAGAAGCGCGCCGGAGCTGGGAGCGTGAACGTGCCACACGCCGCCGTATGACCCGGGCGTACTACAGCGGCATCGAGCACGCCTCCAATACGCTCTCCCCTCAGGAAGATGTCGTGGAGAAGCGCCGCACAAAGCGCGTGGTTTTCTCCGAGTCTCGTCCTCTCTCAACACGGGCTTTACTCGTGGAAAATATACTACTCCTCGTCGTGCTCGGTCTCTCCATCTTCGGACTGTACATGCTAAGCATCTACTTAATGAACCAGAGTGGTTATTGAACATCAATAATGAGTGATAAAATGCAGCAGCCACACCCTGCCATCGATGTGGCGTACATAGCCAGATTGGCCAAAATCAAACTGTCTGAAGAGGAACAGTCGCGCCTCACCCGCGACCTCGAACAAATTCTGGACTATGTGCAACAGTTGGAAAAATGGGACACTCAGCACATAGAACCCATGTACCATCCAATTCCGACGTTTGACGCCCTGCGCCCCGATGTGCCCGGGGAGAGTTTGTCTGCCGATGCCGCCCTGGGTAATGCCCCACAACAGGAAGACGGACAATTCTGCGTACCGAAAGTGGTGGAGTCCGCACACTGATTTTCCCCTATCTCATTTCCGTCCAGAAGAATATGATATCACCCGGGACAAGCCTGAACGCCCTGCAAAAAGCTCTTCGCGGTGGAGAGATTTCTCCGCTTGAGGTCATAAAATATTATGCCGGGCGCATGGATGAGCTCAATCCGCAGCTCAATGCATTGCTCTCCTACGACAGAGAAACGGCTCTCTCTGCCGCCGCAAAAGCGGATATCTCCCTTCCCCTGGGTGGTCTCCCCATAGCGATCAAAGACAATATATGCCGTAAGGGGATTACTACAAGCTGCGCCTCGCGGATGCTGGAAAACTTTTGCTCACCGTACAACGCCACCGCTGTCGAGAAACTCCTTGCCGCCGGGGCCATCCCATTCGGGCGAGCCAATATGGATGAGTTTGCAATGGGCTCTTCCGGGGAGAACTCCGCCTATGGCTCCACCCGAAACCCCGCCGATCTGCAACACGTTCCCGGCGGCTCCTCCAGCGGATCGGCTGCCGCCGTAGCCGCCGGACTGATCCCCGCCGCTCTCGGCTCTGATACAGGAGGATCCGTCCGCCAACCCGCCTCACACTGCGGCGTCGTAGGACTCAAGCCCACCTACGGGCGTATCTCTCGCTATGGATTGGTTGCCTTTGCTTCCTCCCTCGACCAGATCGGCACTCTCACGCACAGTGTGGAAGACGCTGCACTGCTACTGGGTATCCTTTGCGGGCACGATGAAAAGGATTCCACCAGCTCACAAGAACCCGTACCGGACTTCGTGAGTGGTCTGCATGACAGTATCAGTAACATGCGCATCGGACTCCCGCGCGAATATACCGGCGGTGGTAATGCCAAGCCGGTGAGTTCTGCTCTGGAGGCTGCTACAAAAGCCCTCCAGGATGCCGGAGCAGAAATCTGCGAAATCTCTCTTCCGCACGCAGAAGCTGCCGTAGCTTCCTACTACATTATCGCCTGCGCTGAAGCCTCTTCCAATCTCGCACGCTACGACGGCATCCGCTACGGTCACCGCAGCCGGCTCACTCACGACCCGGACGCCCTTTTCAGCCTTTCTCGCGCCGAAGGTTTCGGGGAAGAAGTAAAGCGCCGCATCATCCTTGGCACCTATGTGCTCTCAGGAGGCTATTACGATGCCTACTACGCCCGCGCACAAAAGGCCCGAGCCCTCGTTGCACAGGACTTTGCTAAGGCTTTCTCCGAGCTCGGGGTGCAGCTCATCCTGGGCCCCGTGGCGCCCACACCCGCGCCCAATCTTCATGCGGTAGATATGACTCCGCTGCAGACCTATCTGGCAGATATTTACACCGTCCCGGCAAACCTTGCAGGGTTGCCCGCTATCTCTGTCCCCACGCCGCAGAGCGGTCTCCCCGTGGGTGTACAGCTGCTTGCCCCGCACTTTGAGGAGGCTCGCCTCCTGCGCGCAGCTGCTACTCTTGAACAGTCGTGGAAATGACCCCCATTTTCCTCTCTATCGCCGGCTCTGATTCCTCGGCCGGGGCAGGTCTTCAGGCTGATCTTAAAACCGGCTTTGCCCTCGGTTGCTACCCTCTTACAGCCGTCACGTGCGTGGTGAGCGAAGTACCGGGACACGTGGCGGACATCGCCCCTCTTCCTCCGAAAATTGTCGCGAGCCAAATTCGCGAGTGCCTGCGCACTTTCCCCGTGGCAGCCGTCAAAACTGGTATGCTCTATAGTACCGAAATCCTCCGGGCAGCTGTTGACGAACTTCCGCAGCACATCCCCGTCGTGGTGGATCCCGTTATGATCGCCACAGCAGGAGACCCCCTCATGCTCGCCTCCACTTTGCAAGCGTACGAGTCAGACCTCTTTCCTCGCGCCGCTCTCATCACCCCTAACCTCGACGAACTTGCTGCCCTCTGCCGACACGACGAAACTCCGGACACCGTCGATGAGCTGGCTTCCGCTGCCGTTGAACTCTCGCGTGCTTACGGCTGCGCCATCCTCGCCAAAGGGGGCCATCTCGCCGGCGACACCTGCACCGATTTACTCGTTCTCCCGGACGGTTCCGTGACTCCCTTCTCTCACGCCCGCACGATCGGAATCTCTACCCATGGCACCGGTTGCACCCTCTCCTCCGCCATCACAGCTTTCCTTGCCAAAGGAGCAGCCCTTCCTGAAGCCGTCGAATCCGCTCTCGCCTACACGTCACGCGCCATCGCCTCCTCCCACCGCTGGGAGCATGACCTCTTTGCCCTCAACCACGGTAGCTAACCGGGGCAAACATTTTGGCTATGTCCTACCACAGTGTTGATTTCTAAAGAATCTTTTATTTAGTTAGACTTAATGTGTTAGAGTTGCTAAGGCAATGGTAAGCCCTCACTCTCTACACTTCGGTCAACGAGTAACATCGGGTGCTTCTTGCTCATGCTCTCATGAGTGAAGCTATTATCGACGAGCGATAACCCTACTCGAACATTTTTATTCAGAGACCTGTTCATCCTTGTGTTTTTTCAACACTGTGGTGGGACAGAGCCAACATTTTTTTGGGGGGAGAGGGCAGCGCAAATGCATGAAGAGATGCGCTTGCCGAAGGACGATGTCGTCGTCTCGGGAGACCGGCGGTGGAGAAATTAACCGACCACGATATCGCCTTTGAGTGGTTCGCCGGGGGCGAAAGACCACGGTCCTCGTACCGTGAGGTGTCGTACCTCCTTGAGCGAAGGAACCCCGAGAGATTGCAGGGAATCCACAAGTTTATAATCGGATGAAAGCTGCACGATAGGCGCTACTCCACCGCACTCCGGAGCCAGGTGCATGCTGCCGGAGCCGTCTATTTGCACGGCGTCCGATCGCAGCAACAGCAGATCACCTGTCGTCTTCACCGGGAAAAAGCGTGAGCGGGGCACATTCACAGCTTCGGCCCCTGGAAAGCATTGAAGCGCTGCTCCCATGGCAATCTCAAGCTGGTATACCGCAGGTGAATTTGAATCACGTGGATCTGCCGTCTTCGCGTTGCGAATCACAGGAAGAGGCACCATGCCGCCGTGCGATGCCATGAAATCGCGCAGCGCATCCAACCGAACCCACAGGTTGTTGGTATTGAAATAGCGGTGGAGTGCGATATCCTGAAAGGCCGGCACATCCTCCTCCGGGCACTGTGCCACTTCGCGCAGCATGAGTTGACCATCCGCCTTTCTCAGCGCCAGATGCCCTCCCTTTTTATCTGCCTCGGTACGGGGCGTGGCTTCCATCACAAAAGGAGCATTACTCCTGACAAACCAACTCAAAAAACGGGTATCCACTTGCGCGCCAAGGTTATCGCAGTTCGACACAAAAGCGTAAATAACCCCACGCTCCAGCAGACGATCCAACCATCCGGATCCCGCAAGCGCGGCATACAGATCCCCATGCCCCGGCGGACACCATTCCAACTCCGGGTGCTCGGGCATCTTCACCGGCTCCAATGTGTCGCGCAGCAGTTTCGGAACCATGTTCTGCATGAGTTGCACTCGATTCGCCTCTCCATAGCCTTGCTCTGCATAACGTTGCAGGTACTGCATCGTGTCTGCCGAAGTGGAGAAGGAATTCATAAGCAGGAGTTGTACGTCGCACGCCGCCTGTTGCCGCAGGGTTTCCACCTGCCTCACAATGAGGTCTAAGAACGTCACGCCCGGCTTGATCTCCAAAAGGCTCTTCGCCTGCTGCAACCCCATACTTGTGCCAAGCCCACCGTTGAGCTTGATCACCACGGTTTTGCTGAGCAAATCTGCTCCCGCCGCCGGTGAACTCGTCACAATCTCATGCCAGGCCGGCAGCGAGGGAACGGGCGATATCTCGTCTTCACTCACCATCATTTTGCGCTGCTGCCGCAGCTCCTCCACTCCGTGCAGAAAGGCGCATATCGCCGCATCTGACAGTCCCCGCGCCAGCATCTTTTCCCTAATCATTGAAGTCACATCCTTCATGGGACGCATTTTATCGCATTCCCTTTCCCCGCGCAAGTTTCATTTCATCCGGCACAGGGCCACATGCGTCCCAAGAAAAAATATAAAGAGGGGAGAGGGGACAAAAAAGGAAGGTTGAATCGTTTCCTCAGAAAAGAGTATACTGAGGTTGGAACAAACAAAAAACCTTCCATGCCCAAGGTAACTATTTTCGCCCAAATTGCGAGAAATTCCCCGGGAATTGGTAGAAACCCACATTCGTCCCGGGAAAATTGATTTCATGGGCTGTGAGCGTGATTACAGCAGGATTTGGCGTTGGGAGGCAAAATCCAAAAAAATTACGTGCTATTGAGCGCCAATCCCTGTTTTCTTGTATCGAGGGGCCGGCGAGACATATTTTTCTCCGGACAAAAGGCAACTCTGTTTCTGCCTGCTTACTCATCCTGAGCGAAATGTGATTGATATTAACCCATAATTTCTGGGGCATCATGCTTTCAGGAAATCCTTTTTCCCTGTTTTCAGCATCCCTTCGGTGACTTAATTTTGAGGCGATACGTGAGTGTTTTTTTCAATGTCTTTTGCCCTGAAACGACATAACTCAGGATTGACAGCTCCCCTCTGCACGCGGTATGATGCACGCGTGCAGACGGGCAGAAAAGAGGGAAAACAACGGACTATGAAGAAGGGAGAGGCAGCTGCGCGGCGAAATGCGCAGAGGATTTCTTCTTCTGCCCCTGCCGGCAGTTCTTCCTGGCAGAGCCCCTGGGTGCAGCTCAAGTATTTCACGTACCACCCGGCCGTGTACCCCCGTATGCTGGGATCGGTGAGTGCAGACGCCCGCCCGGGGAGTCTCGTGCAGGTGTACGACAAAAATGGAGAATTTTTTGGCAGTGGATTCTGGAATCCGATTTCCCGCACACCGTTGCGCATGCTTCACCACGGAAAGGCGCCTCTGAGCGAGGGGGATCTGCTTGCCGCACTGCGGCGAGCCGTCATGCGGCGGCAAGAATGGCTGCCGGAAGATACAACTGCCTGCAGACTGGTGCATGGGGATTCGGATGAACTGGGGGGATTGATCGTGGATCGCTACGGGGATGTGCTGAGTGTGGAGGTGAGCGTGCTTGGAGTGTGGCAGCGGCTGGGGGAATGGCTTCCCCTGCTGCATGAGGTGTGTGGAACGAAACGCCACGTGGTGCAGGTGGACCCGGAGATCGCACGCATGGAGGGAATAGACCCCACTACGGCGCCGGAATGCGCCCCTGTGCGACGTGTACGCATCCTGGAGCACGGTGTGAATTTTGAGGTTGATTTCGAGCGAGGGCACAAGACCGGCTTTTTCTGCGACCAGCGGGAGAATCGTTACAAACTCGCGCAGCTCGTACGCGGCAAAAGCCTGCTGGATCTCTGCTGCTACACGGGAGGCTTTTCCATCTACGCCAAACTCCTGGGCGGCGCAGGAGAGGTGACGGCAGTGGATCTAGATGAGGAAGCGATCGCCCTGGCTCGACGCAACGCAAACATCAACTCCCGCCGCGGTCCGCTCCGCATTGATTTCGTG
Organism: uncultured Akkermansia sp.; assembly: GCA_947631435.1. Lineage (GTDB taxonomy): Bacteria > Verrucomicrobiota > Verrucomicrobiia > Verrucomicrobiales > Akkermansiaceae > Akkermansia. The sequence continues at coordinate 18,045 of CANRLM010000019.1, read as the reverse complement.
CATGCCGACGCCTTCACCTACGCACGCCAGATGATCCGCAATGACAGACAATTCGACGTGGTGCTGCTGGATCCGCCCAAGTTTGTCACGAGTCGCGAGGGAGAGACGCGTGAAGAAGGATTGAAAAAATACCGGGATCTGAATGCACTGGGCATGCAATGCGTGAGGCGCGACGGACTTCTCGTGACGTGTTCCTGCTCGGGGCTCCTTTCCGTAGCAGATTTTGAGCAACTCGTCATCCACACTGCGCAGCGTCTTGGCCGACGTTTGCAAATTCTCGAAACAAGTGGTCCCGGCTGGGATCATCCGTATCTATCCACCTACCCGGAGGGGCGATACCTGAAGGTCCTCTGGGCACGTATCTTATCATGATTTCTACACTTGCTATCGGTCTTTCTCTCGCCCTTGTGCTGGGCATCCTCGCTCAGAAATTCAAACTCTCGCCTCTCGTGGGGTACCTGGTAGCGGGCATTCTGGCGGCACAGCCGTGGTGGGGCATGCCGGTGGAAGGGGAAGTGGTGGACGAATTTTCGCACATTGGCGTGGTGCTGCTGCTTTTCGGCGTGGGGCTGCAATTTCACTTCAAGGATCTGCTGGCCGTGCAGAGGGTGGCGGTTCCGGGTTCAATCGTGTGCATGCTGGTACGTGCTATCACCGGCGCCGCCTTTTACTACTGGCTTGCACCGGGTGCCACGTGGATGGGCGCCTCTCTCTTCGGCGCGTGCATGTGCGTTTCCAGCACAGTGGTGCTCACCCGCGTGCTGGCGGACAACAAAGTGCTGCAAACGCCGGCGGGCCACACGGCGCTCGGCTGGCTCGTGGTGGAGGATATCTTCACCATCGTGCTTCTGGTGCTGCTTCCGGTGATCTTTGCCGGGCAGGCTCTGCTCCCCGCGCTGGGGTGGATGACGCTGAAGCTCACTCTGCTCATCCTGTGCGTCGCCTTTCTCGGCCGCTACATCATCGAGAAAACGCTCACCTACGTATCGCGCAGCACGAGCGATGAACTCTTCACGCTTGCCGTACTGGTCATCGCGCTTGGCATCGCCGTGCTCTCTTCGCATGTCTTCAACGCCTCGCTGGAATTCGGCGCCTTTCTATCCGGCATGGTGGTGGGGCAGAGCAAGTTCTCCGCCCGCGCCGCAGGGGATGCCCTTCCCATGCGCGATGCTTTCGCCGTGCTCTTTTTCGTCTCCGTCGGCATGGGTTTTGATGCCGCCGGTCTGCTGGAGTACTGGCCGCTCGCCCTCAGCGCCATCCTGCTCACGCTCATCGCGAAGCCCGTAGCGGCCTACATCGTGATTCGCCTGCTGAAGCGTCCCAGTCGCATGGCGCTCGTGGTCGCGGCCTCTCTCTCCCAGGTCGGGGAATTCTCCTTCATCCTCGCCTCGCTCATCGCCGGGCAATACGGTCTGCTTCCCCCCTTCGCCGTGAATGTCATCACCGGCTGCGCCATCATCACCATCACCCTGAACGCCGCCCTCTATCGCTTCGTCCCCAGGCTCGTCAAGTTCTTTGAGGATCGCGGCATCGGCACCGCCGCCGCAAGCGGGGCCGTACCGCCTCCGGCTGAGGATCGCCACCGCGTCATCCTCGTCGGCTATGGTCCATGCGGACAGATACTCGGCCATATCCTCTCCGACTACGACGTAGAAACCGTGGTGCTGGAAATGAACATCGATACCGTCAATCGCCTCGTGAAGGAAGGGATCCCTGCGTTGCACGGCGATGCACGGCAGCGCACCATTCTGAAGCTCGCAGGAGTGGAAAAGGCTCAGGCGATCATCGTCACCTCCTCTGCGGCGCCGGCGGGCGAAATCGCCGCTGCTGCGCGGGGATTGAATCCCTCCATCTCCATCATGGCCTACACGACATACACTCGCAATGCGCAGGCTTTGCGGCGCAGTGGAGCGGAATCCGTCTTCTCGGGTGAGGAAGAGGTGGCTCTCTCCATGACCGGCACCCTCCTGCGCGGGCTTGGCGCCACAGAGGAGCAGGTCGCGCGCGAGTGCTCAGCCGCACGCACGCGCTTCCGTGAGAAAATCGCCTGATTGCCGGGCAGCATTCCGCGGGTGCACCGGCGGACTCACGCCATCGTCTCAAAGAAGCCACCAGCGAGGAGACGAGCGGGGGAAGTGGCATCGTAGAAGGCGCAAACCTGCCCCGGCGCAAGAGCTCGAACAGGTGAATCGAAAGATAACTCAACGCGCTGAGGAGCGACGTAGCGGCAGGAAGCAGACACTGCCGGAGCGCGGTAGCGAGGCTGCACGAGGACATGCTCCGGCAGGGGAATACGGGCATTGCAGATACTCCCGACGGTGGCGACGGTGGAGTACAACCCGGGAGAATCGGGTTGCTCGTAGCCAAGAATCAGGCGGTTGTTTTGCACGTCCTTACCGACGACGACGTAGGCGATGCCCTCCCGTGGGGAGGCGACGTGGTGTCCCTTGCGCTGGCCGATGGTGAAGAGGTGCAGCCCGCGGTGGGTGCCGAGGACGCGTCCCTGCGTATCGACAATTTCGCCGGGGTTGTCGGGGATGTAGTGGCTGAGGAAGTCGCTCATCTTCACCTGCCCGATGAAGCAAATCCCTTGAGAATCTTTCTTTTGCGCGTTGGGCAGATGAAGTTCCCCGGCCAGCTTTCGCACCTCCGGCTTGATGAGGTCGCCGATGGGGAAGACGGCGCGGGCGACTTGTTCCGGGCGCATAAGGGCCAGAAAATAGGATTGGTCTTTGTTGGGGTCTGTACCGCGCAGGATGTAGCTCTGCGCCTCGCCGCCGGGGGTGGGCGGAGGAACGTCCTCACGCTGCGCGTAGTGCCCCGTGGCCACGGCGGAAAATCCCTGCTCCAGCGCGTAGTCGAGCAACACCCCGAACTTCATCTCGCGGTTGCAGAGCACATCCGGATTCGGCGTGCTGCCGTTGCGATAGCCTTCCAGCAGGTAGTTCACGATGCGCTCGCGGTATTGAACCGTGAGATCGATGATACGCAGCTCGATACCCAGCGTACGACAGACGGCGAGAGAATCCTCGATATCCTTCTCCCACGGGCACTCGCCGGGTATGCCCTCCTCATTCACCCAATTTTTCATATACGCCGCCACCACCTCGTGCCCCTGCTGCACGAGCAACGCCGTCGCCACAGCGCTGTCCACCCCCCCGCTCATCGCTGCCAAAATGCGTGCCATACCAAAAAATCAAAGGACGGGAATACGCTGCAGCAGCTCCCGGGCCAGACCCGCGCGATCCGGAGCGCAGAGAAGATGCGACACGATCACGACGCGCCGTGCACCCGCCGCCAGCACGGAAGGCAGCGTGGCGCTCGTGATGCCACCAATGCAGAAAACAGGGATATGCTGCCCCACCTTGCCCTCCACCGTCGCGATATCCTGAAGCCCCACGGCGGGGCGTCCGGGCTTGGTCGGTGTGGGGAAGAGAGGCCCGAAGCCGATGTAATCCGCCCCCTCATCAAGTGCAGCGAGGGCCTGGGAAACGCTGTGCGTAGAGCGTCCGATCAGCATCCTCTCTCCCACGATCCGCCGTATCTCCGCCAGCGGTCCCGCATCCTGCCCGACATGCACGGCATCCGCCCCCAAATCCGCGGCAGCGACAGGATCATCGTTCAGCACGAAAAGAGCGCCGGCGGCGCGGCAGACCTGTTGCACCAACGGCGCCGCAGACAATAACTGATCCGTCGAAAATCCCTTCGCACGGAGTTGCAGCACGCGCACGCCCCCTTCGCAGAGCTCGCGCGTGCATGCCGCGAGATGGTCAACGGACACATACCCGGTATCCACGATACCATAGAGACGGCACTCTGCCAGAGTCTTTTTCATCCGGCACTAAGCATAACACATAAATTGCCGGGTGCAATCATATATGCAACGCCGCTGCCCTCCCACGCGTCCCATTTTCACATGGAGAAAAAACACCGGAGACGCACATCGCACCGCTCCGAGCCGTACAATCTGCGTAAGACAGATCTCATTCACGAAGAAGAACTTGGGCGCACGCTTAACATGATGTACACGCTCTACTACGAGATGCCGGACACCGGCGCCAGCCCCGTTTTTCCTTCCGATCGGCCCGAACCCGAACCGACGCCGTGATCTTCCCGCGCGTCGGTCAACGCTTGTCCTTCTGATCCGTCAGTGCGTCATACCCGGCATCGATGGCGCTCTCTATCCTGTTCACAACGTCGGAAAAAACAGTTGCGGCATCCTGCGAGCTCCAGCGGATGAGCGCCTTTCCCTGGCACTGCGCGAGTTCCTGCGCCAACTCTTCGCAAACAACGGGCAACATAATCTCCTCCGCGTGGTTCCGGGGTTGCACGCGCGCCTGCATGGCAGAAGAAGAAATACTATACCCCTTCCCTTTCTCCATGAATTCGTCGTAGATGGCTCTGGACTCTCCCTGCATCCTGCCGTCAAGCTCTCTCGCCTCTTTCCAAAGCCGCTTCCTCAGCGTTTCCAGGGCATCCTCGCTGTCCGCCTGCGCAATGTCAGTCCTGTATCGGTCGTCCATGCGGCGGATGAGCTTCTTGTGCTCTTCGTGGAGCTGATCGATCCTGTGTGTGTACTGCTCGCAGAGTTCTCTGTACTCCTGCGCGCGGATCTCTCTCTCCACGCGTGCGATGAGCTGTTTCCGCAAGCCGACGGCGGGCATCTGTTCCTCCGCCGTCGCCGTGGAATCACCACGGATGGCCAGGTGCACTCCGCACAGCCCGCCGAGCCCGAGCGCCGCGAGAACGCCGATGGCGATGAGGATTCTCCTGCGCCTCTTCCCGGGCTTCACCAGCGCCGGAAGAACGCCGTCCTCCACGCACTGCTGCCATTGGTCCACGCTCTGGCATCGACTCGCCGACAACAGGGACATGTTGCGCTCCAGCAGCGCCAGTAGAATCTCCGGATAGCCCAGCTTGTTCGGCATCCCGGTAAGCGACTTGAGCCCGTCGCGCATGAGCCGGGCGTCCGCACTCTCAGGTCGCACCCCGGTGAGCAGTTCGTACCACGTCGCCGACAGCGCGTAGAGATCTGTCCAGGCTCCCACTTCCCCCTTGCCGGTGATCTGCTCCGGCGCGGCATAATTGCGCGAAAATTCCCCCTGCGACGTCGTGCTGGTTGTAGTGCGATCCCCCCGGTTCAGCACGGCCCCGAAGTCGATGATCACCGGCGCGTCCGAGGCGTCAAACATGATGTTCCCCGGCTTAATATCGCGGTGATACACCCCTCGCCCGTGCAGGTAGCGCAGCGCGTCCAGCAGAGTGTTGAGCCATTCCAGGCTCTTTTCCCGGGTGATGGTTCCCTGTTCCATCCTTTCCTTCAGAGTGCCACCGGAGAGCCAGGACATCACGCAGAACACGCTCCCGTTCCCCCATATCACATCCCGTATCTGCACCACGGCAGGATGGTGCAGTTTGCTGAGGGTCTCCGCCTCCCTGCGCATGCTCTCCAGCGCCTTCAGATACCGCGGTTCCCACTCGGCGCACGCGGGCTGAATCGCCCCCGTTTTTGCATCCCGCACGCACACTTCCTGCGGAAAGCATTCCTTCACGGCCACGCGCTCTTCCTTCTGCGTGTCCCAGGCCGCGTAGGTGATGCCGAACCCTCCCCGCCCGTGTACCCCGAGCAGCTTGTATCTTTCCCCCACCAGGGTTCCCGGGGGCAGCCCCACTACAGCCGTTTCCATGTCTCTCTCCGTCTCATTCGGCGCTCAGCTCCGCCATGGTTTTCGACAAAAATTCTTCGAGTGTCAGCCCCTGTGAAAACGCTTTCTCTTCCAGCCTCTTAGTCACCTCCCGATCCAGTTTGATCGTCACGTGCGTCTGCAAACTCACGTCGATCGGCGCCGTCGGCATCGCTACGGGATTTTTCGAAACAAGCTCCCGAATGATATGTGCCTTCGCTTTCGGGATGGGCTTCTTCGCCATCCAGTTCCTCACCGTCGTTTCCGACACGTAGCACTGTTGCGCCAGCCACGCGTAATCTTTGCGATTCGCCTTGAGCCACAACTTCACGTTGAGTTTCAGATCATCCATGTTTCCAGTATGTGGTTTTCATCTCCCTTGTCAAGCGTTTTGTCCCTTCTCTCACCCCCTTAAAATTTTTCCTGGGATGCATGTGGCGCACATGGGGAGGGTGTTTTTTTGCCCTAACTCCGGCGGCCTCCCCGGCTAACGTCCATCCGTCAACTACACGTGGTATCAGCCTCCCTGTCCCAATGCTTGCTCCGATAGCAAAATTAGACAAAAATTGCACAAAAGCTCTGATTGACGATCTCCAAAAGAAAGGTTTAGCGCTTGCCGTTCGATTGCCCTCCATTGGGAATGTTAAAAACTACCGATACCATCTCTCCGAAAACGGAAAGAATATAGTCGAAAATAATAAAGACAGCCATGAACAATGAATTGCCTGCCATCGATGACGATGAGACCCCGGAAATCATCTACTACTACGGCGCACCGTGAATCAAAGAATTCACCGTCATCGAGAAGGGAGACGAGGAATACTGCCAGTATGAGCAACAAGACGAGGCGCGGCGGGAAGTAGAAAGGATCCTGCGAGGCCTGGTCTTGCCGATTGTGAAAGCCGCGCGCGCACGTGTGCAGAGCCTGCGCAAGCAGGACGTGGACGATGAAGACAAGCTGGAAATCGCCGTGTTATTCTTCATCATTTCCGGACTCGTCTTATTCTTCATTTAATCCTTGTATCTTCGCGCCCTTAAAACGCCTTTCCGCAGGAAGTCTGAATCAAATTTTTTTGAAAAAATATTTCATAAATACGCGATTTTTATTGATATTTCGCAGAATTGTGCTAAAATGAAACCATGACAACGAGGGACAAACTAGTAGAGAAAATCATGAGCGGGACTCAAGATGGAAACGTCTCATTCGACGAACTGAAAAAATTTCTTGAAATGAAAGGATACAGTCTGAGTCGAATCTCTGGATCCCATCATATTTTCACTCGCGAAAAGTCTCAACCGTTCAACATTCAGCGCTTCGAAAACGGCAAAGCGAAACGCGCACAAATCCGCGAAGTTAGACTGTATTTCATGAATGAACAAAATTAACTCAATCACCTCTCACGCTATGAAAACCTACAATTATGACACCACCCTCGAATGGGACGAAGAAGATAAGACCTGGGTAGCCCGAGTCCCGGCTTTGCCGGGCTGCATCGCCTTTGGCGATACTCAGGTCGAAGCGCTGGAAGAGCTGCAAACGGCCATCCCCGCCTGGATTGCCGCTGCACAGGAATCCGGCTTCCCGTATCGCGCGCCGATCCCCGATATAGACACCCTCAGAAAAGCGAGCAAACTCCTCAACATGACAGAGGTCGCCCGCGTGATCGGAATCGCCCCGCGCACCCTGCATTCACGCGTCAAAAACGGCACTCCATTCCGCGCCGGCGAAGCCGAAAAACTGCGCGATGAGCTTGCCAGGCACTCCGTCGTCCTGGTCTGAGCACATGCGTCCCAAGAAAAATTTTAATGGGCGAGAGAGGGGACAAAAAAAGGAAGGTTGAATTGTTTCCTCAGAAAGGAATATTCTGATGTTGGAACAAACAAAATGCGGTTGAGCCACCAAAATCGAATAAGAAACCGGAAAGTGTTTCGCGATATTTTCTTTGCCCTGAGGAAACACTTGGGACAGCAACAGTCACACGTTTGTGGTAAGATTCAAGGAAGATATCCAATATTAGAGAGTTAAGGAACGCAAACAACCCGATGAAGGGGAGCAGAATATCCTCATTGCTGACATGATCGAACTGACCGGCAGGCAGACAAGCGAGAACTATAAGGGGCAGCTGCGGAGGATAGCGGTATGCCGCCCGTATGATATGTCGGGAGAGGAAGAGGAATTGGCGCTCAATAGCACGCAACTTTTTTGGATTTTGCCTCCAAACGCCAAATCCTGCCATAATCACGATCTCTGCCCATGAAATCAATTTTCCCGGGACGGATGTGGCGTGCCCCCGCGACTGGGTGAAGCTCCGGATTGAAAAGCCTTGTTCGGCGTTGGAGCGCGGATGCTGTCCTTCCTTCCCCTTTTATTTTTTGTAGCTGTAACGCGAAAAAATTCTTTTTTGACTTGACTGTTTCGCTCGAAATAGATACATATATATCCGTAACGGCGCATAAGTTTCCATTTTTATGCCGTCGTTCATCAATCAACATACAACCAGAAAAACACTATGATTACTGCAATCATCGCAAGCGTAACTCCGTTTGTGGCTGCTCAACCTGTTGATACGGCTGTCGCCATGCCGGAGGCTCCTGTCGCTACCTACAACTGGAGCGACCAGAATGCCAAGGCCATCATCTCCGATGAGGATGTGAAGAGTGGAGCGTCGGGTTCATTCTCTTTCATCCCTGGTGGTAAAGGCGCTCAGACTGTCGACGACTGGCATCTTGCCTAAAACAGGAGAGATCAGACGCCGTCGTTTCCTTGGGGGGGACGGCGGCGTTTTTTATAAAGTGAAGCCATGATCCTTCTACTGACCAACAGCCGGGATGTGACCACGGATATCCTTCTGCCCTACCTCACGCCGCGAGCGGAGGTGTTCCGCTTCAACATCGACCTGTGGCGCGATTACCATTGGCGCATCGGGACGGACGGCTACGAACTCTCCGATCCGACGGGACGAACCTGTCGCGAGGAACAGGTGGGCGCTGTGTACGAGCGCAAGGTGATGTTCGATCCACCGGATATCGACGTGCCGGCGAAGGGCAGCGAGGACTCCTGGCTGCGGGCGGAGGTGCTGGCCATCTGGTCCGGCATCAAGGATCTGGCGATGGGTGCGGGCAAGCTGGCGCTCATCCACCCCTCTGCCACGGGTAGTTGGTACAAGATGCGCCAGATGCGTCTCGCGCGCAAATACTTCCCCGTGCTCCCCTGGGAAATGATCCACGGCGTGCCGCCTCAGCTTGGTCCCTCCGTCGTCTGCAAAGCCAACACGGGCGCTCCCATGGGCAGCGGCTTCTGCTTTAACGTGAACCGTGTGGACCCGCAACGCATCGATACGAACTTCCCCTGGTTCCTGCAGGTGGCGGGCGAAGCGGAATATGAGGTGACGGTGGCGTACATCGCCGGGCGCGTATTCGCCAGCCGCATGAGGCGCTCCGGGCTGAAGAGCAACGACAGTCGGCAAGCCACGGTGAATGGCGAGGCGCAGTGGGAACCCTGCGAACTCGCCGCGGACGAAAACGAGCGCGTGTGCGCCCTGATGCGCGAAACGGGGCTTTCATTTTCGCGGCTGGACTTCCTGCGCACTGACAAAGGGCTCACCTTCCTCGAGCTGAACCCGAACGGGCAATTCGCATGGATGGACATCAAAAACGAACGCGGCATGCTCACCGTCATCGTCGATGAAATCATGCGGGTGCACGATCTGCATCTTCCCTCCCCTCCGCAGCGGTCATGACCAAAAATTCTACCGCACATCCCGCGCGCCAGGCATGGATTGCCCTGGGCGTCTTTGTTGTTCTCTTCTGCGCGGCCCTGGCTGTGGTCTGCCTCATTTTTTTCTACGTGGGGGGCGTGGCATAGCTGCCGGAAGAAACAACTCTTCGCTCTCTCTCCCACGCTCTGCGCGGCGGGAATCAGCCGTTCCAGGGTACGAGGGGTGGCGAGGCTTTTTTCTTGCCGCTGAGAGAAGGGGTGTGCTACCATGTCGGGCATGAAGAAACTACGCATCGGGACACGTGGCAGCGAGTTGGCCATCAAGCAGGCTCAAATGGTGGCGGATGCCCTGGTAAAAAAGCACCCTCGACTGGAAGTAGAGCTTGTCACCATCAGCACCGCCGGCGATGCGCGCACGGATCTCCCTCTCTGCCGGGTGAATCAGGTCGCCGGCGTCGGGGACAAAGGCGTGTTCGTCGCCGCCATCGAGGAGGAGCTCGCTTCCGGCGCCATTGATTGCGCCGTGCACAGCTGCAAGGATCTGCCCGGCGCTCAGGATCCCCGTTTCGAAATTGCGGCTGTTCTTCCGAGAGAGGCAATCAACGACACGCTCGTGTTCAAACCCGGCGCGAATGCGGAGGCTCCCGTGCTGGGCACCGGCAGTGTGCGCCGCAGCAGTCAGATGGGACCGTACTGGTCCGGTCGTGCGCACGCGGTGCAGCTGCGCGGCAACGTTCCCACGCGCCTGCGCAAGCTCGTGGAAAGCGAGGAGATGGATGGGATTCTCCTCGCCCGCGCCGGTCTGAACCGCCTCGGCTTCACCGGCGGGGAATGGGAGTTTGATGGCAAGCGGCTGCTCGCTCTGGATCTGGATTGCGATGCCTTCATGCCCGCCCTCTGCCAGGGCGCCATCGGCGTGGAAACTCGTGTGGCGGACGCCTCCATCCGGGAGCTTGTCCGTGGCATTAATCACGAGCCCACGGAACTCTGCATCCGCGCCGAGCGAGCTTTCCTCGCGACTCTTGAGGCAGATTGCTCGGTCCCGGTGGCCGGCTATGCAGAACTGCGGGGTGTAGAGCTCCTTCTGCGCGTGCTCTACTTCTCCGACGCGAAGAAACCTCCGGTGCGTCTCGTCCGCAGTGGACCCGCCGATGCTCCGGAAGCTCTCGGCGCCGCCGTCGCTCAGCAGCTGCGAGCGTTCTGACACCTCAGGCGTCCCGCTGCATCCGCACATCGCGGATCGGGAATGGAATGGAAATGCCCTCCCCGGCAAACGCCTTCAGCAGCGCTCCCGCGAAAGCGTAACGAACAGTGTGGTAATCCGCGGTCTTGCACCAGGCGCCGATGTGCAGGTTTAGCGAACTATCGCCGAAGCCGCTGAATTGCACCACGGGAGCCGGTTCACTCAACAACATAGGATGCTCCTGCATCACCCGCCGTATCACGCGTTCCACCTTCTCCGTGTCGCTCCCGTAATCCACCCCAAGGTCGAAATCGCAGCGGCGGATGTCGTCTTTCGTGAGGTTAACCACCGGATTCTTGATGAGCAGCTCGCACGGCACGCGGATCAGGGCGTTGTCCGGCTGGCGCAGGTAGATGGACAGCAGGTTGATGCCCTCCACTGTCCCTTCCAGGCTGTTTACGCGCACATAGTCCCCCGGCGAAAAACTGCGTTCCGAAATCAGGAAAAAGCCGCTGATGAGATTACTGAGAGCCGTTTGCGAGGCGAAGCCGATTGCGATGCCCGCCACCCCGGCCGCGCCGAGAATGCTCACCAGGTCCACCCCCACCGCCTGCAGCGCTTGAAACCCCGCCAGCAGCCAAATGCACACCACCACCAGCTTGCGAATGAACCTCAGCGGCTGCGCCGGTATTCTCCGCAGGCGTCCCAACCTCGCAAATGCCCTTGATACGATATTCGCCAGCAGGAACCCCACCACGAGATACACGAACATCTCCACCCATCCGCCATCTGCCACAATGCGGTAGTACTGCGATATCTTCCCCAGAATCTGCTGCGTATCCATAGACAATAAGCTTTCTCATCCTATACCCCTGCTCCCTCTGACAGTCAAGAATATTCCATATCAGAGCAAAGGCACCCTTGAGAGAAGGGCGAAGGACCTCTCACTTCGGTAAACACATTGCCTGATACGTTTGCCCCAGATTTCCCATTTAACGACTTGTTTGAGGCATGAGGTCATGGTAAAGTAGCGGAGGAAGATGAGGAGGTTTCTCACCATGCTCGGGTTGGCCGGAACTCTGCTTTGCGGAACGGAGGGCATGGGTGCGTCCGCTCAAACGACGGAGCAAGTGGAGGTGGATGCGGAAAGTTTGTATGCTCAGGCACGCACAATGCTGGCGGATCGAACTATACGTGACGTGTCGGCAGTGCCGGAGATGCTGGAAAAATGCGCGGAGCAGGGACACCTTCCCGCACGAATGCTGCTGCTGGATGTATACGAAGGGACGCGTGTGGGGATAGAACCAGAGCCGGAGAAAGCATTCGCTCTGGCACTGTCTCTGGCGGATGGAGCACCGGAAGATGAGAAAGTAGAACACGTCACGCGGGCGGAGCGTCTGGCAGCAAGAAATGAGGCGCTGTATCGGCTGGCTCTCTTCTACGAGCGAGGAAAGGGCTGCAAGGCCTCCCCACGCGACGCGCTGCAGAGGATGAAAGAGGCAGCAGCAGAGGGATTACCGAAGGCACGAGCGGAGCTGGCGCGCTATCTGATGAACGGCACAGGCTGCAAGCCAAACCCTCGCGAGGCCCGGCACCTGCTCATGGAGCTGGCCCACAGCGCGCCTCGCACTCCTCATGTTTTTTTCTACCTGGGGTACATGTACATGAATGGTTCGGGGATGCGCGGCTCGAACCTGCGGGTGGCGCGTCGTCTCTACGAAATGGGGGAAAAAGTGGAAGATGCGGACGCGATCAACAATCTAGCAGCCATGTACGAACGAGGACTCGCTGCACCGCGCAATTTCTCGAAAGCCCTAAAGCTTTACAAAAAAGCAGCAGCATTGGGTTGCAAGGAGGCGTCCGCCAACGTGCAGAGACTGGCATACAAAGCCGGAGTGAGGTCGGATACAACCTGGAGGCTGCGGGTGTATCGTGCGGCACACCGCGTGGTGCGTGCACTGCCGATTTCCCCGTTGATAGAGCGATGGCTGGAGCAGGCGCTAATGATGGCACGAGGGGAAGAATCATGAAGGAAGCGAGACAAGCTGCGGAGTATGCGGCGGCGGCGTTGGGATTCTCTGATCTGGGAGTTGCGCGGGCAGACATACCGCAGGGCGACACCCTGCGACGCTGGCTTAAGAGGGGTTGCCACGCCGGGATGGATTGGCTGGAGAGGCACCTGCCGGCGCGATTGAACCCGCAGCTTGTTCTGCCGGGGGCTCGTAGCGTGATTATTCTGACCTACGAGTACCCTCGCCGCGATGCCCGGCAACAGCCGGGCGTCATTGCACGCTATGCACAGGGAGAAGATTACCACAAACTCCTGTCGGCCAAGCTGGCAGATTTGGACGAGACTCTCTCATTTTACGGAGGCAGGCAGGTCTGTTTCAGTGATTCAGGTCCCATCAGCGAACGTTTTTTTGCCGCGCAAGCGGGAATCGGCTGGATTGGACGCAATGGGCTTCTGGTGCGGCGGCGCGGAGGCTCCTATTGCTTTTTGTGCAGCATCCTCACCACTCTCAAATTACCGACTGATTCTCCCATACCGAATCGCTGCGGAAAGTGCCACCGCTGCGAGGAGTCCTGTCCCACCGGGGCTTTGCATGACGGGAGTTGTGATGCACGCAACTGCTTATCGTACTGGACCATTGAGGCACGAAAGGAAGGAGAAGAACCTCCTCCGAATGTGAAGAAGGCGCTCGGAGAGAGGATGTTTGGCTGCGACACCTGCCAGGAGGTTTGCCCGTGGAACAGCCTGCCACCGAGGGGTGAGGTGGATCTCCGTCTCTTGATGCCGGCGCGTCTGGCGCGAGCAACTCTCGAAGAATTGGAGCAGCTGGAAGGAGAGGCGTGGAAGCGCCTCTTCGCCAGGACCTCCGTGCGCCGCGCCGGAGAGAAGCTTTTGCATCGTACAGTGCGGGCTCTTCGGGGGAATTCAGAGACAGCTTTTCTACCAAAATTGAACAAAGAGAAGCGCTGATGCATCTCACCTGCCATGGTACCGACCCTTCTCCTGGCCTATTACGGCGATGGTTTAAGTTACGGCATGCCCCTGGACGGGGCGTCGATGATCGGCATGGGACTCATTGTTCTTGCCGGGATCGTTGGCTTTATCGTGCAGATTGGCATGAGAAAACACATGCAGGAGTACTCCGGGGAACCCGCCGGCCTCACAGGCGAACAGATCGCCCGCAAGATGCTGGATGCATACGGCCTCCAGAACGTCAGGATTACTCACGTCCCCGGGCAGCTCACCGATCATTACAACCCAGCTACTCGCACGGTGAACCTTTCCGACAGTGTGTACGCTCAAGCCTCGGTGGCAGCAGCGGCTGTGGCGGCGCATGAGTGCGGTCACGCCGTACAGCACGCGCAGGCCTACCCCTGGCTCGGGATGCGCAGCAGCATGGTTCCCGTTGTGAATATCGGCACACACCTGGGACAATGGATCCTGCTCATCGGCATCATCATCGCCGCCGCCGGCAGCAGCACGTGGGTGGCATGGATCGGGCTCGCCCTCTTTTCGCTGAGCACACTTTTCACCTTTGTTACGCTGCCGGTGGAACTGGATGCCTCCCGCCGTGCGCTAACCTGGTTGCAGAACTCGCGCTACGTTTCCCCCGCCATGCACGAACATGCATCCTCTGCCCTGCGCTGGGCAGCGATGACGTACGTGTCCGCGGCGCTATCTTCTATCGCAGTGCTGATGTATTATATCCTGCGGCTGCTGGCTCTCAGCTCCCGCGACCGCCGCTGATTTTTCTCTCTCCTGCACACCCATGCCCTCTGATCCAACGCCATCCCATCACGACTTTACTCAAGCTGTGCAGAAAGCTCTCGGCGGCAGTGCCACTCCGGCCGCGGCACAAGATGCCATCCAATGCGTTCTGGAAGCCATTCGCACAGGATTACTGAGGGATGGAGAGGTAAAAATCGCACGGTTCGGCAGTTTCCGCCTTAAAACAGTAAGGGAACGTGATTTGTTAATACCCGGCACCAGGAGGAAAATGCGCCTGCCTTGTCGCCGCGTGTTGCGTTTTCATGCATCACCGTCTCTTGCAAGAACGGCCGGACCTGAAACTTTATCGTAGGACACAGAAACTGCTTTTCAGGCGTCGCAGATTGGAGGAAGATAGCGGATGTGATGAAGCGGTGGTATTTCCGGGAGGGAGTTCTTTTACTTCTGGGGCTCCTGTTAGTTGCGTGCGATGATGATTCCTCGCAGGGGGAAAAAGCGCGCGGAGAGGAAGCGCCCGCGCAGGACATTCCTCTCATATCGCCCCGCCCTGCTCCTCACCCTGATCGAGGCAATCTCAGCGTGCGCGCCGATCTAAAATCGCAGGACGCTCCTTCATCCTTTCCTCTCGGTCCGCGTTATGATCTTTTCACCACCTACGACGGGGCTGACATCCGACAGGTCATCGGGGTGAGCGGACGCTCGCTCTGGCTGTGTTTCACAGCCCCCTGGTGCCCGCACAGCAAGCGCATGATCGAAGAACTCAAAACCGTTGCAAATGATGAGAAAGGATGCATGCAGGTGGTGGAAGTGGATGCCGATGCTTACCCATCGCTGGCAGAGGAGTTTCATATCACCAAGGTGCCTACGACCATCCTCTATGCAGAAGGGGTGCAGCTACGAGTTATCGAGGGAGCGTACAACGCCGCCAGTCTCCAACGCTACCTGCACAGCGTCTTCTCCCGCGGTGATGACAGTACCGGAACCACCGAAAATATCTCTTCTGACACTTCTTCCAACTAACTGAAAATTATGCGTTATCTTACTGGTCTGCAACCGAGCGGACAACTTCACATCGGCAACTATTTCGGGGCTATCCTTCCGGCTGTGCGCTTGCAGGAGAAGGGCGAGGCGTTTTATTTTATCGCGAATTATCACGCCATGACGACGATAAGTTCCCCCCAGACTCTGCGCGATAACACGCACGGTCTGGCAGTGGATTTTCTCGCTTGCGGTTTAGATCCAAAGAAGGCCGTATTTTTTGCTCAATCTGCTGTGCCGGAAGTGAATGAACTTGCATGGATTCTGTCCACAGTTTGCCCGATGGGACTGCTGGAACGCTGCCACTCGTACAAGGAAAAGATGGAGCGTGGCATTGCTGCCACCCATGCGCTTTTTGCCTATCCCGCACTCATGGCAGCAGATATTCTGCTTTATGATTCTGATGCTGTGCCTGTGGGCAAGGACCAGAAACAACATTTGGAGGTTACGCGCGATCTGGCGGGCAAGATGAATGAAACTTTCGGTCAACTTTTCAAACTTCCGCAACCTGTTATCAGCGAATCGACTGCCGTTGTTCCCGGGCTTGACGGACAAAAAATGAGTAAGAGCTACGGCAACACTCTCCCGATCTTTGGTGAAGAGAGAGAAATCCGTAAACTCATCAACAAAAAAATCGTTACCGACACCACCCCTTTAGAGGCTCCTAAACCTACGGAAAACTCCATCATCCTGACCCTCTACAAACTTTTCACCTCTTCTGAGAACTACGATCGCATGGTGCAGCAACACATCTCCGGTGGCATCGGCTATGGTCAGTTCAAGAAAGATCTTTTCGAAGCATATTGGGAGTACTTTCGCCCCGCTCGGGAAAAACGCGAATGGCTGCTGGCTAATCCTGAATATGTGAACGACGTACTCACCTCCGGTGCAGCCCGTGCCCGCGAGGAGGCGAACAAAACCCTCACCCGCGTTCGCTGTGCTGTTGGCCTCAATTGGCTGTAAGCTTCTTCCTCGGCATTAAAACAAGAGTCAATCTCCTCAATTCAGTTCCTTCAGCCAGTCGTAGAGTTGAGCTGCCCACGAACGAGAAATGCCGGGAAGGGTAGCAATCTCCTCCGGGGAAGCGGCGCGGAGACGAGCGACGGAATGAAAGTGGGAGAGGAGAAGCCGCTTGCGGTTGGGTGTCATGCCGGGACAGGCATCCAGTCGGCTCTCCTGCACGCGTTTTCGCATGAGTAACTCATTATAATTATGAGCAAAGCGATGAGCTTCGTCTCGAATGCGTTGCAATAACCTCAAGGCGCCGGACTCTCGCGGTAAAACAAGGGGGGTATCCCTCCCCGGAAAATAGATCTCTTCATCGCGTTTAGCAAGACCGATTGTGGGCATATCGCCCAGACCTATCTCGGAAAGCACCTGCACGGCCATGCTGAGCTGCCCCTTGCCGCCATCCACCACAACGAGATCCGGCACGGTGATGGGAGAGCGTCCTTCCTCTCTGAGTTGCAAAAGCCAGCGATAAGAGCTCACCCCTTCCGGCTTATCGTAAAGAGCACGGCTCTCGCCAAGAATGCGCGAATAGCGACGACGAACAACTTCCAGCATGGAGGCAAAATCATTGGGCGTACCCTCCACACTGCGAATACGGTAGCGACGGTAGGCCGCAGTGTCAGGCCGCCCATTGGTGAAACGCACCATGGAGGCAACAATGAAACTGCCGGAGAGGTTGGAAATATCGAAACACTCCATCACGCGGGGGAGAGGAATCGATAAAACAACGGAGAGCTCCGTAAGATCGGCGTCCGGATTCACAGTACCGGGGAGATCAGAGCAGCTCCTTCGGGCGAAACGACGAGCGGGTTCAAGGGTTTTCTCGATATTCTCACGGATATCGCGCAGCTTCGCAGCCTCTTCAAAGTCGAGTCTTTCAGAGGCGGAAAGCATCTCTTCCCTGAGCTCATCCAGGTGGTCACGCACGCCACGCCCTTCGAAAAGACCCAAAGCGGCATCAAAGCGGGAACCATACTCCTCACGGGAAATGCGCCCGATACAGGGAGCCGAGCAGTGGCGGATGATGTCGTTGTGACAATGGCGATAATCCTCGGCACCGGGGCAGCGGGTATTGCAACTGCGCAGTCCGAAGCGCCTGTTGAGCCATTCCATGGTTTCTTTCAAGGCGCCGCTGTGCACGAAAGGACCGATGTAGCGGGCTCCGTCCTCCTTCCGGAAGCGCACGAGGGAAAAACGGGGGAAAGGTTCCTGTCGAGTTGCTCGTAGCAAGAAATATCTCTTGTCGTCCCGCAACTGCACATTATAGTGCGGGCGGTATTCCTTGATGAGTTTTTGCTCCAGCAGCAGAGATTCCTGCTCGTTGCGCACCTCAAAATAGTCAAAATCCTCAATGGCAGCTATGAGCGCCCGAGTTTTACCATTTTCCAGTGTGGCGCGCGAGGGAGAAAAATAATTGGCCAGCCTCTTGTGCAAATCCTTTGCTTTGCCCACGTAGATAACACCGCCTCCGCTGCCCCTCATCAGGTACACACCGGGGCCATGCGGGGTGCTGCGCCATTTTTCCTTCGCCTCATCGCTCGCCATGCCCCTGAGATTAGCACAGAAAAAAGAAAAGAGCAAGGCAGAGCCCTGAGGTCAGGGCAAACGCATTTGAAAACCCATGGGCAGAATTAGATGTATAGAATTCAGTATCAATAGCTTATTTAAATTA